>NZ_JBWKKU010000004.1:207294-254840 GCF_056431445.1 Saccharopolyspora sp. NPDC045941 | reverse complement strand
CCCACCCACATCCGCGTCGCGCTACTCCGCCGCGATGGCGTGTGCGCGTTCCCGGAGTGTGACCGGCCGCCAGGGACACCGGAAGCGCACCACGTTCGGCACTGGGTCGACGGCGGAGCCACCGACCTGGACAACATGGTGATGCTCTGCGGCCACCACCACCGCACGCTCCACAACCAACGCTGGGACATCGCCATGCGCGACGGGAGGCCCGAGTTCGTCCCACCGCCCACAGTGGACCCCAGACGAACACCCAGACCAGGCGGCACAGCACTACCCACCCGGCACCGCGAGTACCTCCGGGAACTCATCCCCGCACCACGGGACCCGGCGGGCGAACCATGACGCCCGGATGCGATTCAAGCGGACGGTGGCACGACGCCGCCCGCTTGAATCGCAGATTCTTGTCGGAGCACCGCTCCCCTTGCTGACCAACCGCGCCGCTACCGCTTGCCTCTTCCGATGCCTTCGGACGCAGCGTCGCCCGTGGCACAATTGATCGGTTTGCCGGGAGTCGTCTCGGTTTCGGTGCTCACGATGCGAAAACTCCCGGACCGTGTCGCGACCCGCCCGTAGGAGGTCGCACCGGCGTGGGCAAGGAATGATCTGATCCGCGAACGGCAACTGTCGGAAGGATGCTCATGGAGTGGACGAATGACGCGGCGATTCGCGAATGGGCCGCGATGCCCGATGCGGTACTGGATCAGATGGAGCCAGAAGGCGACTTCTGCCGCCGCCATTTGCTGAACGCCTCTTTACTGCGATTGCTGGGGCCGCTCGATGGCGTTCGGGTGCTCGACGCCGGGTGTGGTCACGGGTATCTCAGCCGGATACTGGCCGATCGCGGCGCCGAGGTGGTCGGCGTCGAGCCCGCCCGGGCGCTCTACGACTACGCCGTCAAGAAGGAGGCGGCGCAGCCGCGCGGCATCCGGTACGTGCAGGCCGACCTGTGCGATCTGCCGGATCTCGGCGGGCCTTTCGATGCGGTGGTTTCCAACATGGTGCTGGCAGCCATTCCCGACTGGTCGACCGCGATGCGGGCCTGCGTCGAATCGCTCGCGCCCGGCGGCGTTTTCGTCTTCTCCGTCAACCACCCGTGCTTCGAGCAATTGGCGCCGACCTGGCGGCAGCACGGCGAGTACCGCATCCGGGAGTACCTGCGCGAGTACCCGATCGAGCAGGCCCACGCACCCGACTTCCACCGCACGCTGTCGACCTACCTCAACGAGCTGACGAGGCTCGGCTGCCGACTGCGCGAACTGGACGAGCCAGGGCTCGACCCGGCCGTCGCGTCACCCTCCGACGGCACCGAGGCGTACGTCGAGCTGCCGGACTTCCTCCTGGTCGCGGCGGAACGCCGCTGACGGCCCGGTCAGTCGAGAAGCCTGCGAACGACGCCGTCCAATCCCGAGCGGACGGCGTCCGGCAGGGCGTTGTCCAGACCGTGGACGACTTCGTGCCAGGGGCCGAGCCGATGCCACAGGAGGGCTCGGTCGTGGAGTCGCCGGGTCACTCCGTACTCCTCCGCAAGCGCGGCGGCGAACTCCGGTGGTGTTCCGTGCAGCGCCCACGCCAGGTCGATCGCGCCGTCGCCGACGTGCGCGTCCGAGAAGTCGATGACCCCGGACAGACCGGTTTCCTCGGACAGCACGTGTTCTGGGCCGAGGTCGCCGTGGACCACGGTGTCGGCGGGCAGCGTTTCGAAGGCGTCCAGCAGGGCCCGGGCCGCTCCGTGCAGTTCAGCGGGAACCAGTGGCAGTACGTCGGCCCGGAACCTCTCCACTAATTCGGCGAGCTCGCGGCCAGCCGGTTCTGGCCTCTGCAAACCATGACGGACTGCCTCGGCCGGGTCTACGGCGTGCAGCGCTCGCAGAAAGGCTCCCAGCTGGCGGCCGTGCTCGGCGGTGGGCTCCGAAAGGGGCTCACCGACCACCAATTCGTGCCGGACCACCAGCGGTTCCGTCGCCACCACGTGGGGTTCTGGCACGTCGAGCGGCAGCTGCGGCGCTAGCCATGGCATCAACTCGGTTTCCATGCGCAGGCGATCGGCGACTTCCGGTCTCCGGGGTCTGCGCTCGATCCAGCGTCCTTCAACCAAGGTCGCCGCACTGTCCCAGCCACCGTCGATGTTCACCGGTTCCGCCACACCACTCTCCACCGTTTCAGTAGAGCACGGGCATCCACCGATTAAATCCGGTTGCGGTCGTTGTCAATACTCACGACGACAGCGGGACGGCATCGCGGGAGCGGTCGCCTGAGGAAAGGGTTTCGAGCGTGGATACGACACCGAGGGCAGGACGCCGTGAGTGGATCGGGCTTGCGGTTCTCGCCTTTCCGACCCTCCTGCTGTCGTTGGACATGAGCGTGCTGCACCTCGCGGTGCCGCACCTCGCCGCCGATCTGCGGCCCACCAGCACCGAGCTGCTGTGGATCATCGACAGCTACGGCTTCATGATCGCCGGCCTGCTGGTCACCATGGGCACCCTCGGCGACCGGATCGGGCGCCGGAAGCTGCTGATGATCGGCGGCGCCGGGTTCGGCATCGCGTCGATCGCCGCGGCGTTCGCTCCCAGCCCCGCGATGCTGATCGCGGCGCGGGTGTTGCTGGGCGTCGCCGGGGCCACCCTGATGCCCTCGACGTTGGCGCTGATCAGCAACATGTTCCAGGACATCCGGCAGCGCAGCACCGCCATCGCCGTCTGGATGAGCTGCTTCATGGGCGGCATGGTGATCGGGCCGGTCGTCGGCGGCGTGCTGTTGGAGAACTTCTGGTGGGGCTCGGTCTTCCTGATGGGCGTGCCGGTCATGATCCTGCTCCTGGCGACCGCCCCCGCGCTGCTGCCGGAATACCGCGATGAGAACGCGGGCAAGCTGGACCTCGTCAGCGTGGGGTTGTCGCTGGGCACGATCCTGCCGATCGTCTACGCGCTCAAGGAACTCGCCAAGTACGGGCCGCAGGTGCCGAACATGCTGGCGCTGGTCGCCGGGATCGCTCTCGGCGTGGTCTTCGTGCGGCGGCAGCGGCGGATCGCCGATCCCATGCTGGACCTGCGGTTGTTCCGGGTGCGCACCTTCAGCGCCGCGCTGGGCATCGTGCTCGTCGGCGCGATCACCATGGGCGGCATCTTCATGCTGGTCAGCCAGTACTTCCAGCTGGTCGCCGGGTTGTCGGCGCTGGAGGCCGGCGTGCTGATGATGCCGCAGGCCGGCGCGGTGGTGGTCGGATCGCTGATCGCGCCGCGGCTGGCCAAGCGGTTCCGGCCGGAGTTCGTGCTCGGTTTCGGCATGCTCGTCGCGGCCGCCGGGATTCTGCTGTTCACGCTGGTCGACGCCGGGAACGGGGCTGTACTGGTGACCATCGGCATCTCGTGCGCGAGCTTTGGCATGGGCCCGCAGGGCGTGCTCTGCACCGAGATGGTGGTGGGCTCCGTGCCGCCGCAGAAGGCGGGCGCGGCGTCGGCGATGTCGGAGACCAGTGGCGAGTTCGGCATCGCGATGGGCATCGCATTGTTCGGCAGCCTCGCCACCGCCGTCTACCGCGGCGTGGTCGCGCTCCCGCCGGACCTACCGTCCGGCATCGCGGCCGAAGCCGCGGACGGGATGGCCGGCGCGGTGACCGCGGCGGGACGGCTGGCCGATCCCGAAAGCGTCCTCGGACCGGCTCGGGACGCCTTCACCAGCGGTTTCCAGGTGGTTTCGATCGTCAGCGCGGCCGTCGTCGCGCTGTTCGCGGTCATCGGCATGGCTCTGCTGCGCAAGCGCTCCGGCGCGCAGGCGGAACCGAAGGCCAGCGAGCCGGAAGCGGCTGCGGTGTGAGGCGAGCTCAGCGATCCGCGACGCGGTGGTCCGCCACCAAGTCGCGGGCCTTGCCGATCAGAACGTCCGTCAAGTGCGCCGGGACGAGGCCGTACCGCTCGTCGTAGGCCGCGACGACATCGGCTTCGAACTCGTCCAGGGACGCGCCGGGCGACTCGGCGGTCACCGACCCCACCGAGTCGTCGTCGAAGGGCAGCTCCAAGTGCCGGTAGACGTCGGTCAGCAGCCGCCGCAGCAGCTCGTCGTCGCCGAAGATCGCCACCGCGCTGAACAACCAGGCACCGCGCACCATCCGCTGCGCGGTGCCGACCAGCTTCACCCGGCCTCGCGCGTTCACGCTGTGCGCGCCCGGGCAGTACTCCCCCGGCACCGCACCGACCTGCGCGCCGACACCGTGCTTGCGCAGCACGTCCGCCCACAGCTCGGCGTAACCCACGAACCGCTCGTCCATGCCAGCCAGGTAGCCGGGGTCGGGGCCGACGTGGTCGACCACGAGCGAGTGCTCGGTGTAGGCCACTGCGCGGCCGCCTGGGGCGCGCAGGACCGGCGTGAACCCGGCGTCCCGGACGGCGCGGACGGCGGCGGGGAAACCCGGCAGCAGGGTGTCGCGCCGGCCGAAGGCGACGACGCGGGTGTCCGGCCGGTACACCCGCACGGCCGGCCCCGCCTCGCCGCCGCTGACGCGGCGCAACATCGCATGCGCGACCGCGACCTCCAGTGCCTGGTCCGAACCGACGCCGAGCGCGCCGCGAAAGAGCTCCACGCGCCGATTCTACTGGCCGGAAATCACCGGTCCGGCTACAGCGAGGTCGGGATGACCGGGTACCGCTCGAAGAGGATCGTGCCGCGCACGATGGCTTCCTTGTACAGCGCGGCCTTCCGGCCGGTCAGCACCACTTCGCGCGGGCTGTCGTCGGCGTGCACGAACTGGACCAGTGCGTCTCGCCTGCCGAGGCTGATGCACTGGTTGAGGTAGCGGAAGCGGATCGGCCTCAGCGTCCGCCCGGCCAGCCGATCGGCGATCGCCCGGGCGGCATGCTGCGCCGACGGAAGCCCGGTCGCGCACGCCATCCGCAGCTTCTGCCCGCTCCGCATGCGCACCGCCGCCGCGTCGCCGATCCCGGTCACCTCCGGGTGCGAGACCGACCGCAGCATCTCGTCCACGACCAGCCTGCCCTGCTCGTCGACGGCGAGACCGGCCTCGCGGGCAAGCCCTGGCACCGTAAAACCGGTCGCCCACACCACGGTGTCGGCGCCGATGTGCTCACCGCCGGCCAGCACAAGCCCGTCCTCGCGCACCTCGGAAACCCTCGCGTGTTCGAGCACTTCGACGCCGAGCCGGTCGAAGGTGCGCCGCAGGTAGTCGCGTCCACGTCGGGAGAGCCCGGCGCCGAGGTCGCCCCCGTTCACGAGCCGGACCTTCAGGCCGGGATGCGCCTCGGCCAGCTCGGCGGCGGCTTCGATGCCGGTCAGCCCGCCGCCGACCACCGCGACGGTGGCGCTGTCGTCGATGCGTTCCCGCAGCCGCACGGCCTCGTCGGCGGTGGCCACGGTGTAGGCGTGCTCCGCGACGCCGGGCACCGAATCCATGTCCGCCGCACTGCCCAGTGCGTAGATCAGCACGTCGTACCGCACGGCACGGGCCGAGTTCGCCAGCCGCACGGCCTTCTCCTCCGCGTCGATCGCGGTCACCCGGTCGACGACCAGGTGCACGCCGGTGCCCGCGATCAGGTCCGCCAGCGGCAGGTCCCGCAGCCGCTGCCCGGCGGCGAGCTGGTGCAACCGGACCCGCTCGACGAACCGGTCCTCGGCGTTGATCAACGTCACCGCGGCATCGGTCCACCGAGCCACGAGCTTCGCGGCGGCCAACCCGGTGTAACCAGCCCCGACAACCACAACCCGAATAGCCATGATCCCGTCCTCCCAAGGTCTGCGCTGCCACGCGCGAAGGAGGAACGGGACACCGGACCGAAGTGTGACATCATGTGACTCAGATCACTGATGCAGGCAATAGTCGGATTATTTCATTTCTCGGATTCGCCGGTGCGAGCCGCAATTCCGGCGTTCGGGGTATTGGTTGCGGCGGTCGTGTTGTCCGGGTGCCGAAATCTTGATCTCGGCCGCGCGCCACTTGTACGGTTCGGGTTCGCTTGTTCTCCTTGCGAATTGGAGGTTTCGCGATGGCCGCTCCTTCCGAACCCGCCCCCGCTCCCGCGCCGCCGAGCTGGACTCCGCCGCTGGTCGAGCAGTACGAGACCCGTCCCGAGGTCACCGCTTACGCGCACGACGGCAATCGGTGACGCAGCCGCTGGCCGAATCCGAATTCCAGGAATCGCTGCAGCGGTTGGCGAATCGCTACTGGGCGCACCACCCCTTTCACCTGCGGCTGCACGATGGCCGCTGCAGCGCCGCGGAAGTTCGGCTCTGGGTGGCCAACAGGTGGTACTACCAGCGGCACCTGCCGCAGAAGAACGCGGCCATCGTGGCGAACTGCCCGCTGCCCGAGGTGCGGCGGATCTGGGTCGAGCGGATCGCCTTCCAGGACGGGGCCGGTGATGCCGACGGTGGCCTGCACGACTGGCTGGTGCTCGGCGGGGCCGTCGGCCTGCAGCGGGACGAGGTGGTCGACGAGCGGCACGTGCTGCCCGGTGTTAGGTTCGCCGTTGACGCGTACCTGGACTTCTGCCGCCGGAAACCGTGGATCGAGGGCGTGGCCGCGGCGCTGACGGAGATGTTCTCGCCCGGGCACATGGCCGACCGGATGGCGGCCTGGAAGCGCCACTACGACTGGATCGAGCCCGGCGGCCTGGCCTACTTCGAGCGCCGCATCCCGGCCGCCCGCGCGGACAGCTCCATCACGCTCGGGGTCGTGCTGAAGCACTGCGTGACGCGCGAGCAGCAGGACGCCGCGGTGCGGGCGCTGTCGTTCAAATGCGATGTGCTCTGGGCGATGTTGGACGCCATCGACTACAAAGGACAGTCATGGGCGTGACCGTCGACAGCCGCCCCGGGTTGCGGCGCGGGGTCCGGTTCGTCCGCGACCGGGTCCGCGGCAAGCACGCCTTGCTGTACCCGGAAGGCGTGCTGCTGCTCAACGACACGGCGGCCGACATCGTGCGCCGGTGCGACGCCAGGCGCACGGTCACCGACATCGCCGTCGAGCTCGCCGCCGCGTACCAGGGCGCCACCGCCGAATCCGTGCTCGAACTGCTCGCGGACCTGGACCGGCGCCGCGTGCTGGGCGCGGAGCCGGTCGGCGTCGCGGAGTCCGGACAGCAGCCGGGAGCGGCGCGGGCCGGTTTGCCCCTGGGGCTGCTGGCCGAGCTGACCTACCGGTGCCCGCTGCAGTGCACGTACTGCTCGAACCCCCTGAACCTGGCCGACTACCGGGACGAGCTGGACACCGGGACCTGGTTGCGCGTCATCGAGCAGGCCCGGTCCATCGGCGTCCTGCAACTGCACCTCTCCGGCGGCGAACCAGCGTTGCGCCGCGACCTGGTCGACCTCGTCGCGGCCGCCCGCGAGCACGGCATGTACACGAACCTGGTCACCAGCGGTTTCTCCCTGCCGCTGCGGCGGTTGCAGGAGCTCGCCGCCGCGGGCCTCGATCACGTCCAGCTGTCGGTGCAGGATTCCGCCGCGACGTCCGCGGACGTCATCGCCGGCCGCCGGGCGCACGACCGCAAGCTGGACGTCGCGCGCAGCATCATCGCGGCCGGGCTGCCGATGACCGTCAACGCCGTGCTGCACCGCGGCAACATCGGGCGGCTGCTCGACATCGTCGAACTCGCGGCGGGCTTCGGCGCCGAACGCGTGGAGCTGGCCAACACCCAGTTCTACGGCTGGGCCTTGCGCAACCGCGCCGCGCTGATGCCCAGCCGCGAACAGGTGCAGCAGGCCGACGCCGACGCGGCGGTGGCCCGCGAGCGCTACGGCGACCGGCTGGAGATCGTGTACGTGGCCGCGGACTACTTCAGCCCGCGCCCCAAGCCGTGCAACTACGGCTGGGGCAACCGGCAGCTCGCGGTGGCGCCCAACGGCGACGTGCTCCCCTGCCCCTCCGCCGCCCAGCTTCCCGAGCTGGACGCGCCGTCGGTGCGCGATTCGGCGCTGGCTTCGATCTGGTTCGATTCGGCGGCGTTCAACCGCTTCCGCGGCACCGGGTGGATGCCGGATCCCTGCCGCAGCTGCGCGCTCAAGGACGTCGACTTCGGCGGCTGCCGCTGCCAGGCCTACCAGCTGGTGGGCGACGCGGCCGCGACCGATCCGGCCTGCTCGCTGTCCGAGCACCACGACCTGGTCCGCGCCGAGTTCGAGCCGCGGCCCGCCGTCCCGAGGCGGATGTGATGCGGGTCCGCATCCTCGGCACCGCCGCGGGCGGCGGCCTTCCACAGTGGAACTGCGGGTGCCGGAGCTGCAGCCGGGCCGCGGAACTCGGCGTGGCGCGCAGCCAGGACTGCCTGGCGATCAGCGGCGACGGAGCCTCCTGGTACCTGGTGAACGCCTCGCCCGACCTGCGCACCCAGCTGCTGGCCAGCCCCGAACTCCGGCCCGCGCCGGGCACCCGGCGCACGCCCCTCGAAGGCGTCCTGCTCACCAGCGCCGAGCTGGACCACACCCTCGGCCTGCTCACCCTGCGCGAAGCCGCCCGGCTGCCGATCTACGCCACCGCGACCGTTCACCGGGCTCTGCGGCAGGCCTTTCCGATCGCGGACGTCATCGGCAACTACACCGAGGTGCGGCAGGAGATCATCGCCGACCGCCGACTGCTGGCCGGCGGTCTCGCGGTCGAGGCCGTCGGCGTCAGCGACAAGCGCCCCCGCTACGCCCGCGAGCTGTCCGGAACCGGCTGGGCCGTCGCCTACCGGTTCACCGGCTCCGGCCGCAGCCTGGTGTACGCGCCGTGCCTGCCCGCCTGGAACGACGCGTTCGAGCGGATCATCGACGGCGCCGACGTCGTGCTCCTGGACGGCACCTTCCACACCGAGGACGAGCTGACGCACGCGTCCGGCAGCGATCGCCCCGCGCGCAGCATGGGGCACCTGCCGATCCGGGCCGCCCTGCCGGAGATCGCCCGCCACCCGGCGACGCGCTTCTTGTTCACCCACCTCAACAACACCAACCCGCTGGCCCACCCCGACGCGCCGGAGCTCGCCGACGTGCACGGGGCCGGCGCGGAGATCGCCGCCGAAGGCCAGGTCCTGGTGCTGGACTGACCGTCCCCGATTTTTGCTCGCGCCCGATATCGGGTATGTGGGAGACGTGACCGACGAGCGGCTGGCGAAGTACCGGGAGATGCGCGACTTCACCCGCACCGCCGAACCGAGCGGCGACGGCGAGGCGCGCGCGACCGGTGACCGGTTCGTCGTGCAGCGGCACCGGGCCCGCCGCCGGCACTACGACCTGCGGCTGGAGCTCGACGGCGTGCTCGTGAGCTGGGCCGTGCCCAAGGGGCCGACGCTGGACCCGGCGGCGCGGCGCATGGCGGTGCAGGTCGAGGACCACCCGATGGAGTACGCCGATTTCGAGGGCACCATTCCGGCCGGCGAGTACGGCGGCGGCGACGTCATCGTCTGGGATCGGGGCACCTGGGATTCCGTGGACGAGGATCCGGCCGCCGCGATCGAGGCCGGGACCCTGCACTTCGACCTGCACGGCGAGAAGCTGGCGGGCCGGTTCGTGCTGGTGCGGCGCGGCGAGAAGCAATGGCTGTTGCTGCACAAGAAGGACGAGCACGCCGAACCCGGCTGGGATCCGGAGGACCACCCGCGGTCGGTGAAGAGCGGCCGCACCAACGAGGAGGTCGCCGACGCACCGGAGGCGATGTGGCGCAGCGACCTCCCGCCATCGGAGGCCGAAATTCCCTTGGGCACCAACACATCCCGCGCGGCGGCGCAGCGGTGGGAGCCGCCCACCGCGGGCGAGCTGGCGGCGCTCGACGAGCTCGGCGCCAAGGGCCGCTGGCGGCTGGCCGGGCGGGATCTCGCGCTGACCAACCTCGACAAGGTGCTGTTCCCGGGCCACGACGGCGAGACCCCGGTGACCAAGCGCGACCTGATCCGGTACCACGCGCTGATCGGCCCGGTGATGCTGCCGTACCTCGCCGACCGGCCGCTGAACTCGCACCGCTTCCCCAACGGCGTGGACCAGCCCGGCTTCTGGCACAAGGAAGTCCCGAGCCACGCGCCCGGCTGGCTCCGCCGCTGGCGCTACGAGGGCGCCGAGCCCGGCGACACGCAGTGGTACCTCGTGCCGGACAGCGTTCCCGCGCTCGCCTGGCTGGCCAACTACGCGGCGCTGGAGCTGCACGCGTGGACCTCGCGCACCGCCGACGTCCTCCACCCGACCTGGGCGCTGTTCGACATCGACCCGGGCAGCCGGACGACGTTCGACGAGGTGCTCGTCCTCGCCCGCCTGCACCGGACCGCGATGGAGCACCTCGGCGTCGAGGCCCGCCCGAAGGTGACCGGGCAGCGCGGCATCCAGATCTGGGTGCCGGTCGAACCGCGCTACACCTACGCGGAGACCCGGGCCTGGGTGGAGAAGGTGTCCAAGGCCGTCGGCGGCATCGTCCCCGAGCTGGTCAGCTGGGCGTGGACGAAGCAGGACCGCCGCGGCCTGGCCCGGCTGGACTACACCCAGAACGTCATCAACAAGACGCTCGTCGCCCCCTACAGCGCCCGCCCGCGGCCGGGCGCGCCGGTGTCCGTGCCGCTGGAGTGGGACGAGCTCGACGACCCGGACCTGGCCCCGGACCGCTGGACGATCCGCACCGTCCTGGACCGGATCGCGACGGTCGGCGACCCGTTCTCCGCACTCCTCGGCGTCGAACAGCGGCTGCCGCCGGTCTAGCGGGCCGCCGCGACCTCCAGGGCGGCCGGCTCGTGCAGGGTTCGCCCGAGCAGCCACGCGATGACCGGGAACACCAGCAGCGTCGTCAGCGCCGTTTGCAGCGACGTCGCCTCGGCGATCGCGCCGAGCACCGGCGTGGCGACGCCTCCGACGCTCACCGCGAGGCCGAGCGTCACGCCGCTGGCGGTGCCGACCAGGTTCGGCAGGTAGTCCTGGCCCAGCGTGACGTGCAGCGAGAACGGGATGTACAGCAAGACCGCGGCAAGCGCCACGAAGACGTACATGGAGACACCGGGCGCGTAGACCACACCGGCGACCGCGGGGATGGACGCCGCGTACGACAGCCGCAGGGCGCGGATGCGGCCCCACACCGTGGCCAGCTTGCCGCCGAGCACGGTGCCCGCCGCTCCGCCGGCGAACAGCACGAACAACGCCGCCGCGCCCGCGGTCTCGCCGCCGCCCACGCGCTGCTGCACCCACAGCGCGACGAACGCGCTCAGTCCGATGTAGACGATCGACCGGGCGATGACGATTCCCGTCAGGCGGACGAAGACCGGCCAGTCGTCGCGGCCCCGATCCGCCTTGGCGCCGCCGGTCGCCGCGGAACCGGCGATCAGCGAGCGGAGCACGGCGGTGGTCACCAGCCCGCCGAGCAGGGCCGGGATGATCAGCCACGGCGAGGCCGGCAGGCCGCCCGCGGCGAGGATCGGGGTCACCACGATCGGCGCGAGCGCGAAACCGATGTTGCCACCGAGGGAGAACCAGCTCATCGCCAGGTGGTTGCCGCCGGAGGCGGCGCGCGCGAGCCGGGCCGCCTCCGGGTGGTAGGCCGCCACGCCCAGCCCGGACAGCGCGACCGCCAGCCACGTGAGGACGTACGAGTCGCCGACCCCGCACAGCGCCACGCCCAGCCCCGCGGTCACCATGCTCACCGGGATCAGCCACGGCATCCGCACCCGGTCGGTGAGCGCCCCGAACACCGGCTGCACGACGGACGACAGCAACGTCGCCGCCAGCACGATGCCGGACACCGCGACGTAGCCGTACTGCCGCTCCAGCACCAGGAACGGGACGACGGCAGGCACCGCCCCCTGGTAGATGTCCACGCCTGCGTGCCCGACGGCCAGCAGACCAACAGATCGAGTTCTTCCTCGCGTCACGGTGCGATCGTCCGGCAGGCGGCGGTTGTCCCGCTTCCGATAAACTGCCATGTTGTGTCGAGAATCCGCCACACGCCGCGGGCGCCCACCGCGCTGCGGTTCCTGCCGCCCGGCTCCGAAGTGGATGCGCACCGGCACGACGACAACCAGATCGTCTACGCCGGGCGTGGCGTCCTGTCGGTGACGACGGACGCGGGCAGCTGGATCGCCCCCGGCACCCGCGCGGTGTGGGTTCCGGCGGGGACGGTGCACGAACACCGCGCCTACGGCGAAACGGACCTCCACACCGTCGGCCTGCCCACCACCGACAACCCGCTGGGGCTGACCTCGCCCGCGGTGCTGGCCGTCGGTCCGCTGCTGCGCGAGCTGATCCTGGCCTACACCGGGGAGAACGACTACGACGCCGCCGAGCGGGACCGCATGCGCTCGGTGCTGCTCGATCAGCTGCGCCGGGCTCCGCAGCAGCCGGTGCGCCTGCCGACCGCACGCGACCCGAGGCTCGCCGCGGTGTGCGCGATACTCGCCGGGGATCCGGCCGATCAGCGCACGCTTGCCGCGCTGGGCGCGCAGGTCGGGGCCAGCGAGCGCACGCTCAGCCGCCTGTTCCGGGCCGAGATGCGGATGACCTTCCCGCAGTGGCGGACGCAGTTGCGGCTCCACCACGGGCTGCGACTGCTGGCCGAAGGCGAAGCCGTCACCACGGTGGCGCACCGGACGGGCTGGGCGTCCACGAGCGCCTTCATCGAGGTGTTCCGCCGCACCTTCGGCCACACGCCGGGCGATCGGCGCAACCGCTGAGTCATTCGGGCAGCCGGGCGCCCTGACGGTTGAGCTCGGCCCGCACCGCCTCGGTACCGGCGTCGCCGCCGGCTGCGGTGAAGGCGGCCGCGACACCGGCCGCGTGCCCGGTGGCGAACGCCGTGCCCATGGCGCGCAGCGACGCGCCCGCGCCGCGGTCGCCGTCGACGGTGCGACCGGCGGCGAAGAGGTTCGGCGTGTCCCGGCTGTGCAGGACGTCCAGCGGAATCCCGTAGAAACCGGGGTCGCCGATGAACTTCCACTCCGACGGGATGCCCGGGCCCGGGTGGTACTCGATCGGCCAGGCGCCGATCGCGACCGCGTCGTCGACCGGGCCGGGCTGGAGCACCTCCTTCTCCGTGAACCGGTACCGGCCGACGAGGTGCCGGGACTCGCGGGTGCCCATCTCCGGCCCAGTGCTGACGATGTACGCCCCGCCGCAGCCGGGCAACGAGCGGACCACCTGCAGGTACGCCTGCGCCTGCCGCCGGGCGCCGATCTCGGCGCGGGTGGTGTCCGCCGCGCTGCGCGCGTCGTAGCCCTCGTCGGCCAGGTAGGTGATGAGGTCGCCGGAGATCGGCATCCGCGCGATGAGCCCGCTCTCCGCGGTCAGGTCGGGCGCGCCGGCCTTCTTCGCCGCGCGCACCGCGGCGCCGATGGCCTCCCTGGTGACCTCGGCGTCCACGGGGATGCCGCCGAAGCGCACCCCGAGCGTGCCGTTCTGCACCCAGCCGTCGTTGCCGTAGCGGACCTCCGCCCCGGCGTGGTGGGCCAGGTCGGCCTCGCCGGTGGCGTCCACGAAGGCCGTCGCGGTGAACTCGTGGATCCCCGAGTGGTCGGCGACGCGCACCGCGGTGACCCGGTCGCCTTCGCGGTCGGCGCCCAGCACGTGGGTGTGCAGCAGGACGTCGACCCCGGCCTGCGCGCACAGCTCGTCGAAGACGCGCTTGACGCTCTCCGGGTCGAAAACCGCCGCCACCGCGGTGAACCTGGTCGGCTCGCTGATCGCGCCCATCACGCGCAGCGCCGTGATCACCTCGTCGGCGACGCCGAAGACGGCCTGCTGCTTGTCGTCGCGCGTGTAGAGGCCGCAGTAGGTCACCACGTTGCGGAGGGTCGCCGCGCCGCCGAGGCACGGCCCGCGCTCGATGAGCAGGGTCCGGGCACCGGCGCGGCTGGCCCCGATCGCGGCGGCCACCCCGCCGGATCCACCGCCGGCCACGATCACGTCGTAGTGCTGGGTCACGTTCGCTCCACTTTCCTCGTCAAGCAACAGCTTTGGCGGTGTCGCCGGTCTTGTCGCCGGCCGGCGGGACGGCGCCGTGCTCCCGCACCCCGAGCATCAGCACCATGCCGAGCAGCGGTCCGGCGGCGAGCGTGGCGAAGGCCAGGAAGAACGATCCGGTGGCCTGGAAGACGACGCCGAGCACCACCGGCACGATCGTGCTGCCGAGCTGCCAGAACGCGTTGGTGGCGCCGGCCGCCGAACCGGCCAGCCGCACCCCGGAGAGGTTCGGGATGAGCGCGACCATCAGCGGGCTGTAGACGTAGGCGGCGATGCCGAGGAACGGCGCGATCCACATGAACGCGGTCAGGTTGGTCGCCGTGCCGAACAGCAGGAGGGTGACCACGAAGGCGCCGAGCACGATGATGGTCAGGACCTTGCGCTTGCCGCCGAACACGTCGCTGATCACGCCGATGAGCGGCTTGGCCACCACCGCCGCGATGCCGAAGATCGCGACGACCGCGCCGGCCTGCACCGGGGAGACGTGACTGCCCTTGATCATCAGGGCGTTGGACCAGGTGATGAAGCCGTAGGTGCCCCAGAGCCCGCCGAACCCGGCCAGCCCGAGCAGGAAGAGATCCCGGTTGCGCAGCAGCGAACCCAGCTTCGGCACCTCCCGCGCCGAGGATTCGGCGCTCTCGGATCCGTTGCGCAGCAAGAAGAAGCACAGCACCGCGACGACCATCGAGGCCGCACCGAACACGTGGTACGAGGTCTGCCAGCCGGAGGACTCGATGAGGCTCGGCACGATCGCGTTGGCGATCACCGTGCCCAGCGAGGTGGCGGTCATGAAGATGCCCATCGCCAGCCCGCGGTCCTTGGCCGGGAACCACTGCGAGATCAGCTTCACGCCTGCCGAGTAGTCGCACCCGGCGAACACGCCGATGCAGGCCTGGAACGCGATGCCCATCGCCACCGAGGTGGTCTCGCCGAACAGGATCATGAACCCGCCGGCCACGAACAGGGTGGAGGCGATGACCATCCGCCCGCCGAGCCAGTCGGTGAGGAAGCCGCCGCCCGCGTTGGAGATGACGTAGCCGACGTAGTAACCGGTGGCGAAGACGCCGAGCCCGGCCAGCGAGACCCCCAGGTGCTCGCCGACCGCGACAGACGCAGGTCCCCACGTGGAACGGTCCACCGCGGTCATGGTGAACGCCGCCCAGGACAACAGGAGCACGACCCATCGGTACGGGTGGCGCACTCCGCTGGCGGTCGGGATGGGACTCATCGTTGAGCGCTCGCTTTCTGCGATCCGGTTGCGACGTCCTGCTCATGAGGCAGAGGTTCGGCGCACCGAGACTGGTGCGCCGCCCTGCCACCGACGAGGATTCCAGATAGGACGTGCGACTTCGGGAAGTACACCTTCTTGACAGCGTGACGTCCAATACCACCTAATCAGATAGGCCATGCTTCGCAGGCATGACTACTGCATGGAGGTGAAATGGAACTGCGCCATCTGCGGTACTTCGTCGCCGTCGCGAGCGAGCGCTCGATGTCCCGTGCCGCGGAGCGCCTGCACCTGACGCAACCGTCGCTGAGCAGGCAACTCCGCCAGCTCGAACGGGACGTGGGCGTCACGTTGTTCGAGCGCACGCCGACCGGCACGACCCTGACCCCGGCGGGCATCGCCCTGCACCAGCACGCGCTCCTCCTGCTGCGCCTGGCCGACGCGAGCCGCGACGCGGCGCATTCGGCGAGCGAGCACACCCGCGAAGTCGTCGACATCGGCATCCCGCCGGGGCTGGCCGCCGACTGGGTCCTGGAGACGCTGGCGGCGCTGCGCGCCGACATCCCGCACGCGTCGGTGACGCTGACCGAAGCGAGCAGCACCGACCAGCTGCGCATGGTCCGGGAGGGACGGCTCGATCTGGGACTGGTGCACGAGCGGCCACTGGCGCTGCGCGGCACCCGGCTCTTCGACCAGGCCTTCGGGATCGCGGTGCGGGCCGGGCACCGGCTGGCGGGGCGCAGCACCTGCCGCGTCCGGGATCTCGACAACCTGCGGCTCCTGGCGCACGGCCGCGAGCAGGTGCCGGTCGCGCACGACCGGCTGATCGTCGCGGCACACGACGCGGGCGCCGTCCCGCTGTGGCGGTTCGCGCAGTTCTCCGAGCACGCGCTGGCCTGCGCCGAGGCGACCGAGGCCGAGGCGGTGCTGCTCACCGAGCACTCCGCCCGGCGGCTGCTGCCCGGCTGGCCGTGGGTGCCACTGGTCGACCCGCCGCTGGAGCTGACCACCTGGGTGGTGTGGCAGGCGAGCACCCGGCCGGTCGTCGAGCAGGTGGCGGAGTTGATCTCGCGCCGCGCGGTTCGCCCGGTGGAGTGATCGAGCTGGCGCTGCCGAGGGGCGCCCGGTTGGCTGCTGATCATGCGAACCCGAACCCCATCGGCGGTGCTCGCCGCTGCCGCCGCGCTGTGCCTCGTCCCCGCCGCATTCCCCGCCGCGGCAGCGGAATCCGACTCGGCCCGGCTGCTGGGCACCTACGTGGTGCCGCACGACCTGCAGGTGGACGGCACCCCGGTCGGCGGACTGTCCTCCGTGGACTACGACCGCCGCAGCGGGGACTTCGTCTTCGTCAGCGACGACTGGTCGGACTACGCCCCGGCCCGCTACTACCGCGCCACCGTCTCGGTGACCGAGGACGGCGTCGGCGACGTCACGTTCACCGGCGCCCGGATCTTCCGCCGCCCGGGCGGCACGACCTACCCGACGATCGACACCTGGCGCGAGGAGCAGCACCGGACGCCGCGCGCCCTGCGGAACGTCATGGGCACCGTGGACCCGGAGGAACTGCGGGTCGACCCGCTCTCCGGCGACGTCGCCTGGACCAACGAGGGGCAGCGCAACGTCCCGGCCGACGGCTCGGCCCGCGGCACGGTGCTGCTCGACCCGGCGCTGCGGATCTCGCACCGCGACGGCTGGTACGTGCGGGACCTGCCGACCGCGCCGAACGAGAAGATGACGATGGGCGAAACGGGCCCGCGCGTCAACGAGACCTTCGAGGGACTCGCCTACACCGCCGACGGCATGCGGATCGTCTCCGCGCTGGAAGGCCCGTTGGAGCAGGACGGGCCGCCGGCCAACGCCGACCACGGGGCCTTCAGCCGGATCACGGTGCACGACCGGGCGGGCCGCCCGATCGCCCAGTACGCCTACCCGGTGGAACCGCTGTTCGCGCAGCCGCAGCCGCCGAACGACTGGAACACCAACGGGATCTCGTCGCTGCTCGCCGATGAGCAGCCGGGCCGCTTCCTCGCGCTGGAGCGCGGCTACGCCGCCGGCGTCGGCACCAAGGGCCGCATCTTCGAGTTCAGCACCGACGGCGCCGACGACGTGATCGACCGGCACTCGCTGGCCGACGGCAGGTTCCGCCCCGTGCAGAAGGAGCTGGTGGTCGACCTCGACGAGATCGGGCTGCCCTACACCGACAACGTGGAGGGCATCAGCTGGGGACCGCGCCTGCCCACCGGCGAGCGGGTGCTGCTGGTGGTCAGCGACAACAACTTCTCGGCCCGGCAGCAGACCCAGCTGATCGCCATCGCCGTCCCCTGACCTGGTTCACGACTTCAGGTGCTCGGCGAAGAAGTCCTCGATCCGCCGCCAGGCGTCGGCGGCGGATTCGGGGTGCGGTCCGGCACCGGAGATCCGCAGGAGCGGGCGCATGATCCTCGGCGCGTTCTCCGCGTCGTTGAGGAACGAGTGGCCCGCCTCCGGGTATTCCTTGACGTCGTGCGGGATTCCGGCCCGTTCGAGGGCGGCGTCGAGCTTCGCCGCGGCGCCCTTCAGCATCCCGTCGCGGCCGCCGTAGCTGCCGACGACCGGGCAGGCCTCGGCGAGCGCGCGGTCGATGTCCTTGGGCAGCTGGCCGTAGTTCGCCGAGGCCGCGTCGTAGATGCCGCGGCCCGCGGCGACCAGCGCGAAGGAGCCGCCCATGCAGAAGCCGATGAGGCCGACCTTGCCGGTGCAGTCCGGCCGGTCGGCCAGCTCGGTGCGGGCCGCCTCCAGGTCGGCGTAGGCGCGGCCGCGACCGGACAGCGCCGCGCGCATGGTCGGGACCAGGCAGCGCCGGGTGCCGCCGTCGGTGAACAGGTCCGGCAGCAGCGCCAGGTAGCCGGCCTCGGCCATCCGCTCGGCCTGCCGCAGCATGACGTCGTCGACGCCGAACGCCTCGTGGACGACCACCACGCCGGGCCACGGGCCGGGCCCGGCCGGCTTCGCGAGATGACCGGTCAGCTTCCGGGAACCGCCGAGGGCGTTGCTGCGCGGGGTCAGGTCGATGGCCGTGGGTGCGGGCACGGAGTCCTCCGGGAATCTGCGGTGCGCTGGCTGATCAACACGACGATACGGCGGATCCCGGCCCGCGGGTGACGCGCGTCGCACTCCGATCTCCGGCGTCCGGGCACATCCGGTTGGCATGCTGATGTTGTCCTGAGATCCCGACCGGAGGGAAGCATGAGCACCGAACCCGACCGTCCCAGCAACGAGGCCGAGACGGGGAGGCACAGCCACGCCGCGCCGGAAGGCGCCGGGGTGCACCCGCTGATCGACCTGTCCCGCGATCCGCACCCGGGCGTGCCCGACCACGCCAAGCCGGACGAGGACTGACCAACACCACGAGGGGGGCACGCGATCGAGGCTGATCCCGCGGTCGCCGCCCTGGTCTCGGGAAACGCGGACCGGTCAGCGCGGCGCGTTGCGGAACGCGCCCCGGTACGCCGCCGCTGGGTGGCGGGGGTTCAGGCGCCCGTGGTGCTCGGCGAATGCCCCCGCCGCCGACCAGGCCCGCGATCGCCGAGTACGAGACGAAGCTGACCACCATGATCGTGATGGATCCGGCCAGCGCGGGCCGGGCCTCCACCAGCAGCGTCGGCCTTGTCGGAGAGGTCGACCACGGCGAGGGCCTCCGCGACCCGGGCCGCGCGGGCCGCCTTGCCGACCCCGGCGATGCGCAGGGCGAGCTCGATGTTCTGGGCGGCGGTGAGGTTGGCCAGCAGGTTGAAGTGCTGGAAGATCATGCCGATCTTGGTGCGCCTGCGGCGCAGCGCCTCCTCGTCCAATGTGGTCAGCTCTTCGCCGTCGACCAGCACCGCGCCGGAATCCGGGCGCTCCAGCAGGTTGATCAGCCGGACCAGCGTCGACTTGCCCGCGCCGGAGAAGCCGATGATCCCCTGCACCGAGCCGCGCGGCACGTGCAGGTCGACGTCGTCGACGGCGGTCAGCGGGCCGTCCGGGCCCGGGAACCGCTTGGTGACACCTCGCAGCGTGATCAACGTCCGCCGTCCTTCCACCACTGGCCGAGCTGGGCCCGCGGGTCCTCGGTCCACGGCAGCGGCGCCCAGTCGCCGTAGAACTTCAGGAAGAAGTCGCGGACCGGCGGGCTCTGCAACGCGGCCTGCAGTGCCCGCGCCTTCTCGGAGCCGGCCTCGTCCGCTCGCCCGCCGACGATGATCCGGTACGGGATGGCGTCGACGTCCTTCTCCCGCAGCAGTGCGTCGTCTTCGACGGCCAGCTTCATCTCGATCGCCTGGCGGGAGAACAGGAATCCGGCGTCGACGTCCGGCAGGGTCTGGGTGAGCGTCTGCTGGTCGACCTCGACGAACGAGTAGCGGTGCGGGTTGTCCACGATGTCGCGCTGGCTGGTGGTGACCACCTGGGCGCCGTCGTGCAGCTTCAGCCGGCCGGACTCGGCCAGCAGGTGCAGCGCCCGGCCGTTGTTCGCCGGGTCCACCGGCAGCGCGATCCGCGCGCCGTCGGGCAGTTGCGAGATGTCGTCGTAGCGGGTGGAGTACAGCCCGGCCGGGGAGCCGACGACGTAGAACAGCGGAACGACGTCGGTTCCGTTGTCGCGGTTGAAGGTCTGCAGGTAGGCGCCGTGCTGGAAGAAGTTGAAGTCCGCCTCTCCCGAACTGACCGCGTGGTTCGGCTGCACGATGTCGGTCACGTAGCGCACGTCCAGCTGCCAGCCGCCGGCTTCGAGCTGCTTGCGGGCCAGTTCGAGGGGTTCGTGGTACGGCGGGCTGTCGGTGGCGACGATGGTGATGGTGCGGTCGTCGGCTGCGGCCCCGCCGGCGAGCCCGCAGCCGGTCAGGGCCGCCACCAGCAGCCCGATCAGCGGGATCAGCCGCAGCGCGCGGAGGGTGGGGCGGGAACTGTGGTGCGGTGGGGACACTTTCTCGATGCTCTCTTCGTCAGATCTGGCCGTGCCGGGGAGGGCGGGTGCCGTTGAGGACGTAGCGGCCGATGTGCTGGACCTTCCAGCGGACCGGGTCGTGCAGGGTGTGCGTGCGGGCGTTGCGCCAGTGCCGGTGCAGGTTGGTCTCCGCGAGGCTCGACCTGGTGCCGGAAACCTCGAACAACGCGCTGCTCAGCTCGACCGCGACGCCGTCGGCGAACACCTTCGCGGTGGCCACCGCGATCGACGCCTCGGCCGCGGAGTCGGCGTCGAGGTCGGCGCGTGCCGCGTCGAGCGCCGCACCCGCCTTCTCCAGCAGCGCCTCGGCGGCGCGCAGCCGGACCGCGAGTTCGCCGAAGCGCTGGATGGTGAGCGGATCCTCCGCCGCCCGCTGGACTCCGGCTTCTCCCCAGGGACGGCTGCGGGTGCGCACGAACTCGGCCGCGTCGGCGAGCGCTCCCCCGGCGATGCCGACGTCGATCGCGGCGTGCAGCGCCTGCGCCAGCGCGCCGTGCAGTTGCGGGCGGTCGAACGTCAGGTGGTGCGGCACGATCCGGTCCGCGGGAACCCGGACCTGGTCGAGCTCGACGGTGCCGCTGGCGGTGGTCCGCTGGCCCATGCCCGCCCAGTCGTCGACGACGGTGACCCCGGCGGCGTCCCACGGCACGTAGGCCACCTGCAGCCGGTCCCGGTCGTCCTTGGCGAGCACCGGGATCCAGTGCGCCAGCAGGGCACCGGTCGAGTAGGCCTTCTTGCCTTGCAGGACGAAACCACCGTCCACTGCGGACGTCAACCTGGTCTGGATCTCCTGCACCGTGCGGCTGCCCGCCTCCGACTGCGCGTTGCCGAACCGCTTGCCGGCCAGCACCTCGGAGAAGAAGAACTGCCGCTGCTCGGCGGTGCCGTTCTCCCGGAGCACGTTGACGTAGGCGAAGTGGCTCTGCGGGATCTGCGCGATGTTCGGGTCGGCGGCGGCCAGCAACCGGAATACCTCGACCAGGGTCCGCGCCGCGACGTCGGCGCCGCCGTGGCTGCGCGGCACGGTGATGCCCAGCAGGCCGCTCGCCGACAGTGCGTCGAGCTCCTCGTGCGGGATCAGCCGTTCGCGGTCGCGCTCGGCGGCACCGGTCGCGAACCGCTGCGCTAGCCGCGCCGCCAGTTCCAGCGCCTCGGCGTCGTCGCGCACCAAGCCCGCAGTGCCCGGTTCGGCACCGACGGGCGGAGAGACTGACATCAAGAACTCCTCGAGTTGTGCGAATCGGATCGCGCCTGCGCGACCGGGCGCCTTAGCCGAGCAGCTGGCCGAGCGAACCGTCGCCCTTGGCAGCAGCCAGCGCATGACGCGGCAGCGCACGCAGACGTGCGCCGTCGGGGCACGAGGCCGCAATTCACATCGTGCGAAAAAGGGGAATCGGCGGGGAATTCCACCGGCGCGGAGAAGGGAGGAGATCAGAAGTCGCGACAGGCCTGCGCGCCGACGCGAACCAGGTCGACGTGGCGGCGCTTCGTGAGCCTGTCTGCGGAGAACACGTATTCATGCCACCAAAAACGGGCACCCGTGTCAACGGACGCACCATGCTTCCCACCTGACGGACGCACCTCATCAAGAGTCCTTTTTGGACAACAAAAGGGCCGTGAGCACTTTGTGCCGCTATAGCACAAAGTACTCACGGCCCCGGTTCGCCGGGTGGCGAGCGCCGCGCGTTAGGAGGTGGCGGCGGGCTCCCTCGAGGTGTCAGCGAACGGGATGCTCGCCGGGACGGCTTCCGCCGCGCCCGCCGGGTGCCACCACAGCCCCTTGCGCTCCAGGATCGGCAGCACGCCTTCGCCGAACCAGTACGCCTCCTCCAGGTGCGGGTGGCCGGAGAGCACGAACTCGTCGATGCCGAGCGCGTGGTACTCCTCGATCCGCTCGGCCACCTCCGCGTGGCTGCCGACCAGCGCCGTCCCGGCGCCGCCGCGCACCAGGCCGACACCGGCCCACAGGTTGGGGTAGATCTCCAGGTCGGCGGTCGAGCCGCCGTGCAGGTCCAGCATCCGCCGCTGGCCCTCGGACTCGCTGCGCGCCAGCCCCTCCTGCACCCGCGAGATGGTCGCCGGGTCGAGCGCGTCCAGCAGCCGCTGCGCCTCCGCCCACGCCTGCTCGCTGGTGTCGCGGCTGATCACGTGCAACCGGATGCCGAAGCGCGGGGCGCGGCCCCGCTCGGCGGCGAGGCCGCGGATCCACTGGATCTTCTCCGCGACCTTCTGCGGCGGCTCGCCCCAGGTCAGGTACACGTCGGTGTGGTTGGCCGCGACGACGCCGGCCGCGGGCGAGGAACCGCCGAAGTACAGCTCCGGCACCGGGTCCGGCGTCCGCGCCAGCTCGGCGCCCTCGACCCGGATGTGGGTGCCGTCGAAGTCGACCCGCTCGCCCCGCCACAACGCCCGCACGACGTGCAGGAACTCGTCGCAACGCGCGTAGCGGGCGTCCTTGTCCAGGAAGTCGCCGTAGGCGCGCTGCTCGGCACTTTCGCCGCCGGTGACTACGTTGAGCAGCAGCCGCTGCCCGCTGTGCCGCTGGAACGTCGCGGCCATCTGGGCGGCCAGCGTCGGCGACAGCAGGCCCGGCCGGAACGCGACCAGGAACTTCAGCCGCTCGGTGACCTCCGCCAGCATCGCCGTCGACAGCCACGCGTCCTCGCACCACGCACCGGTCGGCGTCAGCGCGCCCTCGAAGCCGAGCTGCTCCGCGCTGCGCGCGATCTGGCCGAGGTAGGCCAGCGTCGCCGGGCGCGCTCCCGCCGCCGTGTTGGTGGTCGCCACCCCGTGGCCACCGCCGACGAGGTACCGGCTGTCGCCGTAGGTGGGCAGGAACCAGTGGAACGTCAAAGACATGCGCAACTCCAGGGAAGGCCGGTGATCGGAACCGACCACGGACGTCCATCGTGGACAGATGCGGCCAGGGACGGCCGCGGGGAGCGGAAGTCAGGTCAGCGGCGACACGCCTGCGCCGCCACGCGGTGGAAATCCACGTGCCGCCGCCTGGTGAACCGCGTCGCGACCATCACGCGGCAATGGCAGCAGAGGGCCCCTGGGGTGTCAACCGATCTCACCTGCCGGACCGGCGCGCGATCTCCTTGACACGTGTTCGACCGCGTCCATAGCGTCGGCGCGTGCTCCGACCGGTACTGCTGACCAACCGCCACCACGTGGATCTGCTGCGGGTGGCCTCGGCGGCGTGTTCGGCGTCCTGACCCGCCCGAACCCGGAAGCACCGCCCCCAGGAGGCAGCAGCATGACCGCGGGTACGCACGTCGATGCGCCCGGAGCCCGTCAGGTGTCGGAGAAGGACGTCCGCACGGTGATCGTGTCCAGCCTGATGGGCACCACCGTGGAGTGGTACGACTTCTTCCTCTACAGCACGGCCGCCGGCCTGGTCTTCGACAAGTTCTTCTTCCCCACCGACAACCCCACCGTGTCGACCGTGCTGGCGTTCGCCACGTTCTTCGTCGGCTTCGTCGCCCGCCCGCTCGGCGGTGTCCTCTTCGGACACATCGGCGACCGGATCGGGCGAAAGCGGACCCTGGTGACCACGATGGTCCTGATGGGTCTGGCCACGGCCGCGATGGGCGCGCTGCCCACGTACGCCGAGATCGGCCTGCTCGCGCCGATCCTGCTGGTGCTGCTGCGCGTGGTGCAGGGCCTGGCGATCGGCGGCGAGTGGGCGGGCGCGGTGCTGATGGCGGTCGAGTACGCGCCGCCGGGCAAGCAGGCCCGCTACGGGGCCTGGCCGCAGGTCGGCCTCGCGCTGGGGCTCGGGCTGGGCACCGGGTTGTTCGCCCTGCTCGGCAACCTGCTGGACGACGAGCAGTTCCTGAGCTACGGCTGGCGGATCGCGTTCGGGCTGAGCATCGTGCTCGTCGTCATCGGGCTGGTGATCCGGTTGAAGGTCGCCGAGACGCCCGCCTTCGAGGAGGTCCGGGCGGCCCGGGACACCTCCAGCGCGCCCTTCCTGGACCTCTTCCGCGACCGCACGGCGCGGCGCAACACGCTGCTCGGCCTGCTCTCCCGCTGGGCCGAGGGCGCGGCGTTCAACACCTGGGCGGTGTTCTTCCTCGCCTACGCGACGTCGACGCTCAAGCTCCCGCGCACCGACGTGCTGGTCGCGGTCATGCTGGCGGCGATCACGCTGGCCGTGCTGCTGCCGGTGTTCGGCCGCCTCGCCGACCGGTGGACGCCGCGCCGGACCTACGCCTTCGGCGCGACGCTGTTCGCGCTGTCGGTATACCCCGCCTTCCTGGCCTTCCAGACGCGCGACCCGGTGCTGATCGGCCTGGTGATCGTCCTGGTGCTGGGCGTCGTCCACGCGGTCCTCTACGCGCCCCAGGGAACGCTGTACGCCCAGCTGTCCCCGGTCCGGCTCCGCTACACCGGGATGTCGTTCGTGTACCAGTTCTCCGGCATCTACGCGTCGGGCCTGACGCCGCTGATCGTCACCGCGCTGCTGGCCGCCGGCGGCGGTTCGCCGTGGTGGGCCTGCGCCTACCTGGCGTTCACCGGCGCGATCGGTGCCGTCGCCACCCTGGCCCTGCGCCCGCGCGACCTGTACTTCGGCCGCTCCGGGTCGTGAGCGCGAAGGCCGGGACGCGCACCGCGCCGAACCCGGCCTCTCGCAGCCAACCGACCTCCAATCAAATCCTGGTCAGTCCGAACGAAACCGGCGCGAAACAATAGCGAGATCGGTCCATTGTGGTCGTCCGAATGCGCCTAGCGGCCCGGCCGCGGATCGGTAGGATCCGGATCATGCACAACACTGGTCGGCTGCTCGCCGTGAGCGACTTGCACGTGGCGTTCCCCGACAACCGGGCGATCGTGGCGGAACTCCGGCCGGAATCCCCGGACGACTGGCTGATCGTGGCCGGTGACGTCGGCGAGTTCGCCGCCGACATCGAGTGGGCGCTGCGGCTGCTCGGCGAGCGCTTCGCCACCGTGATCTGGGTGCCGGGCAACCACGACCTGTGGACCCACCCGAAGGACCCGCTGCAGCTGCGCGGCGAGCAGCGGTACCGGCACCTCGTCGAGCTGTGCCGCGGCCTGGGCGTCCTGACCCCGGAAGACCCGTACCCGGTGTGGACCGGCGACGGCGGCCCGGTGCGGATCGTGCCGATGTTCCTGCTCTACGACTACTCGTTCCGGCCGTCCGGGGCGAAGAACAAGGCCGAGGGGCTCGAACAGGCCCGCGCCAAGGGCGTCGTGTGCAGCGACGAGTACCTGCTGCACCCGGACCCGCACCCGAGCCTGGACGCCTGGTGCCGGGCGAGGGTCGCGGAGACCGAGCGCCGGCTGGCCGAGCTGGACGACGGGCTGCCCACCGTCCTGGTCAACCACTACCCGCTGGTGCGGGAGCCGACGGACGTGCTGCACTACCCCGAGTTCGCGCAGTGGTGCGGCACCGAGCTCACCGCGGACTGGCACCGCCGCCACCGCGCCTCGTGCGTCGTCTACGGGCACCTGCACATCCCGCGGATCACCCGGCACGACGACGTGCCGTTCCACGAGGTCTCCATCGGCTACCCCCGGGAGTGGCGCCGCCACGGCCACCCGCACGGCCTGCTCCGCCAGGTGCTCCCGGCGGGGGCCCGGTCTTGATCGGCGAGATCCTCCCGGGCGAGGCCCGGTTCGCCGAGGCCTTCGACGATCGCGTCGACGTCGAGCTGTTCCCCGAGGAAGAGGCCGTCATCAGCCGCGCGGTCGCCAAGCGCCGCAGCGAGTTCGCCACGGTCCGGCACTGCGCGCGCGAGGCGCTCGCCGCGCTGGGTCATCCGCCGGGCCCGATCATCCCGGGTGAGCGCGGCGCGCCGGGCTGGCCCGCCGGCGTGGTCGGCAGCATGACCCACTGCGCCGGATACCGGGCGGCCGTGGTCGCGAGCGCCGCGGACCTCGCCTCGGTCGGCGTCGACGCGGAGCCCGACGCGCCGCTGCCGGATGGCGTCCTCGAAGCCATCGCCCGCCCGGAGGAGCTGGACCACCTGCGGGGCTTGCCGCCGGGACCGAACTGGGACAGATTGCTGTTCAGCGCCAAGGAATCCGTCTACAAGACGTGGTTCCCGCTGACCCGGGCCTGGCTGGACTTCGCGGAGGCGTCCATCGAGCTGCGCCCGGACGACGGCACCTTCCACGCCCGGCTGCTCGCCGAGAGCCCGGGCCCGCCGCTGCGGGAGTTCCACGGGCGCTGGCTGGCCGCCGGCGGCCTGGTCGTCACCTCGATCGCCCACGCCGGGTGAGCGGCGGGAACCGGTAATCAACTCGTTCGGTGGATCGAGGCGCCACGTCGCCGGAACCAGAATGCGCAGCATGGAGTCCTACGACGTGGTCATCGTCGGTGCCGGGTTCGCCGGGCTGACCGCCGCTCGCGAGCTGTCGCGGCGCGGCCGCTCGGTGGCGGTGCTCGAAGCGCGCGACCGCATCGGCGGTCGCACCTGGACCGATGAGCGGCTCGGCCGCCGCCTGGAGATGGGCGGCACCTGGGTGCACTGGCTGCAGCCGCACACGTGGAGCGAGATCACCCGCTACGGCCAGGCCGTCGAGCAGAGCCCGAGCTCGGAGGAGGTGTACTGGATCGCCGGCGGCACGGTGCACCGGGGCAGCCCCGCGGAGTTCGACGCGCTGATCGAGCGCGGCATGGACCGGCTCGCCGCGGACAGCCGCGCCTGGTTCCCGCTCCCCTACGAGCCGCTGCTGCGCGAGGACCTGGACCGCATCGACCACCGGTCGGTCGCCGACTACTTCGGCGGGCTCGACCTCCCGCCCGCCGAGCGCGAGGTGAACACCGGCGTCTGGGCGGAGCACTTCAACGGCCCCGCCGCGGTTTCCGGGCTCAGCCAGGCCATGCGGTGGTGCGCGGCGACGTCGGGCGACTGGCGGCTGCTGCACGAGGCGACCTCGGGATACCGGCTCGTCGAGGGCACCGCCTCGCTGGCGGCGGCGATGGCGGCCGACAGCGAGGCCGACGTCCGGCTCGGCACGGTCGTCACCGCCATCGCCCAGG
This sequence comes from Saccharopolyspora sp. NPDC045941, assembly GCF_056431445.1. NCBI lineage: Bacteria > Bacillati > Actinomycetota > Actinomycetes > Pseudonocardiales > Pseudonocardiaceae > Saccharopolyspora > Saccharopolyspora sp. NPDC045941. The sequence goes on along the minus strand of NZ_JBWKKU010000004.1, from coordinate 227,726 downwards.
ACGACGGCGGCGCGACGATCACCACGGCCGACGACACCCGCCTCGCGGCCCGGCAGGTGATCTGCACGCTGCCGCTGAACGTGCTGGCCGCCATCGACTTCCGGCCCGCGCTCCCGGCGGCCAAGCTGGCGGCGAGCGCCGAGCGCACCGCGTCGCAGGGGCTGAAGACCTGGATCCGGGTGCGCGGCGACGTCCCGCCGTTCACCGGCTACGCGCCGGACGACCACGACCTCACCTTCGTCCGCCCGGAGTACGCGGTCGACGGCGACACCGTCCTCGTCGCCTTCGGCACCCGCGCCCACGACCTCGATCCCACCGACAAGGCGGGCGTTGCCCGCGCGCTCGCCGCGTGGCGGCCGGATCTGGAGGTCGTCGACGTCGCCGGGCACAACTGGATGACCGACGAGTTCTCCCGGGAAACCTGGCCCATGCAGCGCCCGGGCCAGCTCACGAAGTACCTGGCCGCCCTGCAACGGCCGCACGGCGCGGTCCACTTCGCGGGCTCCGACCTCGCCACCGGCTGGGCGGGCTTCATCGACGGCGCGGTGGAATCCGGCCTCCGGGCCGCCCGGGAAGTCGCCACCGCGCTGCGCGGTTCCTGAGCCACCGGTCAGCTCCGCGGCAGCGGGATGTGCGCGCTCTGGCGGCCCTGCGGGCCGTTCTCGACGAAGTCTGCGGCGAAGCGCATGCCCTCCTGGTACGCCTCGACCCGCGCGCGGCCGATCTCGGCCTCGATCTGCTCGGGATGCAGTTCGTCGGCCAGTGAACGCACCTCGGCGAGCCGCCGGCTGGTCTCGTCGTCCATACCAGTACCGCCCTTCCTCGTCGGGTCCTCCTGATCCTCTCGGCTTCCGGCGAGTTCTGCACGATCGAGTGGCGCCCGGCGCCCGGATCGGCCGCGCACTATGGCCACCGTCACTGTCCCGGCGGCGAACTCGGCAGTAACCGCGTTGATCATCCGTCGTTGATCACGGTAGTGCAGGCGCGATCAACGTCGATCGCCCCGAATCCGGCGTTGGCGAGCTTTGCACGTGGAGGGGAACTTCATGAGCGCAGCGGAAGTCGAGCTTGTGGAGCAAGTGGTGGACACGGCGCGCTACCCGCTTTCGGACCCGGCGAGCGCCGCCTGGCGGGAAGCCGTCCACCGGGCCCGGCACGACCTGCGGGAAGACGGCTGCAGCGTGCTGCCCGATTTCATCCGCCCGTCGCGGCAGGAGGAACTGCGGCGGGAAGGCGCGAAGATCGCGCCGCTGGCGCATTACGACGTCGAGGTCGTCAACGCCTACAACATCGACACGAACACCGAGTTGCCGGCGGACCACCCGGCCCGCACCACGATGACGCGCGGCAACGCGTTCGTGGCCCGCGACCAGATCCCACCGCACTCGATCATCCAACGGCTCTACACGAGCTCGCTGTTCAAGCGCTTCATCGCCGAGTGCGTCGAGCTGCCCGCCGTCCACGAGCTGGCCGATCCGCTGGCCGGGCTCTGCCTCAACGTGGTGCGGCCCGGCATGGACCACCCGTGGCACTTCGACACCAACGAGTTCGCGGTCAGCATGCTCACGCAGGAGCCGGAGGTCGGCGGGGTCTTCGAGTACTGCGCGAACATCCGGTCCGCCCGCTCGGAGAACTTCGCCGACGTCCGGTCGGTGCTGGCCGGGGACGGCGAGCGGCTGATCCGGCGGCTGGCGCTGCGCCCCGGCGATCTCCAGCTGTTCAAGGGCCGCTTCTCGCTGCACCGCGTGACCACCGTGCAGGGCCGCGAGCAGCGCCATTCCGCCATCTTCGCCTACAGCGAGCGGCCCGGCGTGATCGGCAGCGTCGCCCGGACCAAGCAGATCTTCGGCCGGGTCCTGCCCGAGCACCTGGCCGCCGAGGGCCGCGCGGTGCGGGGCGATCGGCTGCTGGACTGACGAGTCGACCGGTCGAGCCAGGAGGAGCACCGTCCGTGCAGTTCGATGCCACCGGCAAGGTTTCGCTCGAGCAGATCTACACCCGACCCGATCCGCGCGCCTACTTCACGACCCTGCGCGAACTCGACTACTGCATCCCGCAGCTGGCCAAGCCCTACTTCCTGAAGCTGATCCAGGAGTACCGCGAGGCGACCGGCGTCGAGGTGCCGACCGTCCTGGACCTCGGCTGCTCCTACGGCGTCAACGCCGCCCTGCTGCGGTGCGACGCGACCATCGACGAGCTCTACGCGCACTACGGCGACGCCGATGCCCGCGAAGCCGACCGGGACCGGCTGCTGGCCCGCGACCGGGCCTGGGTGCGCTCGCGCGGTCAGCTCGCCCGCACCCGGTTCGTCGGCCTGGACAGCTCGGAACCGGCGCTTTCCTACGCGCTCGCGGCCGGGTTCATCGACCACGCGGTGCACGCCGACCTGGAGAACCACGATCCCACCGCCGCGCAACGCGAGCTGCTGGCCGAGGTGGACCTGGTCATCTCGACGGGGTGCATCGGATACGTCGGCGAACGCACCCTCGGCCGGATCGCCAAGGCGGGAAGGCGGCCGTGGATGGCGCATTTCGTGCTGCGCATGTTCCCCTTCGACCCGATCGCGCGCCGACTGGCAGACTCGGGTTACGAAACCGTGCCGATGCCCGGCGTTTTCAAGCAGCGCCGGTTCATCTCCGAGCAGGAGCAGTCGTTGGTCCTGGAAACGCTCTCGACCGCCGGGGTCGAGCCGCGGGGCATGGAGGCCGACGGCTGGTTCTACGCCGAGCTCCACCTCTCCCAGCCGCGAGAACACCGAGCGATCCAGCGAAGTCGAGGATGACATTGAACAGCAGTGAGACGTGGTCGACCAGCACCTTCGGCAACGAGGACCGGCTGCCCCGGGTGCCGCTGCCGACCCTGGCGGAAAGCTGCGAGCGGTTCGTCGAGTGGTGCGCGCCGCTGCTCGGCGCGGACGAGCTGGCGGCCACCGAGGCGGCGGTGCGGGCGTTCCAGAGCCCCGGCAGCCCGGCCCACGCCCTGCAGGCGGCGCTCGAACGCTACGACGCCGAGGACGGCGTGCGCAGCTGGCTCGACACCTTCTGGCCGTACCGGTACCTGGGCCGCCGCGACCGGATCGCGCTGAACGCCAACTTCTTCTTCCTGTTCCGGGAATCGGCGCAGGAGCAGGTCGAGCGGGCGGCCGGCCTCATCGCCGCGGCGGTCGACTACAAGCAGCTGCTCGACGCGGAGGCGATCCCGCCGGTCGTCCAACGTGGACAGCCGCATTCGATGGAGCAGCAGAAGTTCCTGTTCTCCACCACCCGGATCCCCGGCGCGGTGCAGGACTCGGTGCGCGCGCCGTACTCCGCGGAATGGCCCGGGCCCTCCGATGCCCGCCACATCGCGGTGTTCTACCGCGGCAACCTGTTCCGCATGCAGGTGCTGAGTCCGGAGGGCCGGCCGCACACGCCGGAGGATCTCGCGGCGGGCCTGCAGGCGATCATGAAGGCCGGCGCGACGCGAGCCGCGACGGACACCTCCGTCGGGCACCTCACCACCAAGGCGCGAGCGGAGTGGGCCGCCAGCCGGGAAGCGCTGCGAGCCGCCGATCCGGGCAACGCCGCGGCGCTGGATGAGATCGAGACCGCGCTGTTCTGCCTGTGCCTCGAGGACTTCACGCCCGAGAACGCGCTGGACGCCTGCGACCACCTGCTGCACGGCGACAGCGGCAGCCGGTGGTTCGACAAGGCCGTGTCGCTGATCGTCTTCGCCGACGGCACCGCAGGCATCAACGTGGAGCACTGCGGCCTGGACGGCACCACGATCCTCAACTTCGTCGACACGTTGCTCCAGCACGAACCGGAAGCGGGTCGGGCGGCGCAGGGCCTTCCCGCCGTGGATCCGGTCGAGTTCGTGCTCGACGCCGGCCTGCGCGCCGATGTCCGCTCGGCGGCCGGCGCGTTCGCGGAGTACGCGGACAACACCGCGACCACCACGCTGTCGTTCGAGGACTTCGGGGCGAACCGGGCCAAGCAGCTGGGCATGTCGCCCGACGCGTTCGTGCAGATGGCGTACCAGCTGGCCCACAAGCGTTCCAAGGGCCTGACCGGCGCCACCTACGAGTCCATCGCCACCCGCCAGTTCCAGAACGGGCGCACCGAGGCCATGCGCGTCGTCACGCCCGAGGTCCTGCGGTTCGTCGCGGCGATGGACGATCCCGGTGCTGACGCGGAGACGCGGCGCGAGGCGTTCCGCGCCGCCGCGGAGAAGCACGTGGCGCGGGCGAAGGAGTGCCAGGCGGGGCAGGCGCCCGAGCAGCACCTGTGGGAGCTGCAGCTCATCCAGCGGCGGCGGGGCGCGGAGCTGGGCGCGACCGAGCCGCTGGACCTGTACGAGACGCCGGGCTGGCTGAAGATGCGCGACGACTACCTGAGCACGAGCTCGGCGCCGTCGACGAACATCCAGTACTTCGGTTTCGGTTCGACCAGCAGCCAGTGCATCGGCGTCGCGTACGTGCTGCTCCCGGATCGCTTCAACCTCTACCTGAGCACGCCCGAGCCGGTGGCGGACGAGATGTACTCCTTCGCCGAGCACCTGACCCGCGCGGTCCGCGAGCTCCAGGAACTCCTCGCCTAGGCGAGCATTCCGGGCAGGACCAGGAAGGCGCAGGTGACGACCGGACCGATCAGGACCATCGAGAATCCCCAGCGGAAGAAGAACTTCCGCATGGCCGCGCGGATCCGCTCCGGGCCCGAGGCCACCACGGTGGCGCCGATGGTGGACATCGGATTGATGTCCACCAGGGACGACGACAGCGCCAGCGCGCAGATCACCCCGGCCGCCGGCACCCCGCCGGCGGCCACCAGCGGCAGCGCGAGCGGGATGATGATCGCCAGCAGCGCGGTCGTGGAGCCGAACGCCGAGATCAGCCCGCCGCACAGGCAGAGGATGAACGCCGCCAGCAGCGGGCTGGGGATCGCCGCGCCGACCTCGGCGACGAGCTGGACGGCGCCCATGCCGTCCAGCACGCCGACGTAGGTGGCAATGCCGCCGACGAGCAGGATCGTGGACCAGTCGATCTCCTTGACCGCCTGCGCCGTCTCCTTGGTGAAGCACAGCGACAGGACGACGCCCAGACCCAGCGCGACCGCGCCGACGTTCACCTCGACGCCGGCGGCCGTCAGCACGACCACGAGCACGACCAGCAGCGCCAGCATCACGATCGTCAGGCTCTGGAACACCGACAGCCGGGTCGTGGTGCCGGTCCTGGTCAGCAGCGCCGTTTCCCCCGCGCCGCCACCGGAACCCGGCGCGGCGTCGGGCTGCTCGTCGGGCGCCGCCTCGGCCACGAGCGCGCGCCGGAACAGGACGGATCCCGCGGCGAAGAGCACCACGTTGATCCCGATCGCCGCGCCGAACAGCAGCAGCGGATTCACCTCGATCCCGCTGCGCCCGGCGATGCTCGTCGTGATGAGGCCGAACAGGCTGATCGGCGCGAACGACCCGGCCGAGCCGCCGGTGGCCATCGCCAGACCCATCACCACGGGACTCAGCCCGTTGCGGCCGGCGAAGGACAGCCCGATCGGGATGAGCACGACCGCCGCCAGCGGCGATCCGAAGCTGGCGACCGCGAGGGAGAGCGCGAAGAACAGCGCGGGCAGCAGCGCGACCCGGTTGCCGGTCGCGCGGACCAGCCTGTCGATCATCCAGTCGAGGGCGCCATTGCTGCGCGCGATGCCGAACAGGTAGGTGACGCCGAGCAGCAGGAGCATGATGTCGACGGGAAATCCGCTGAGCACGTCGTCCAGCGACGCGCCGCCCAGGGTCGTGCCGACGCCGAGCGCCGCGGCCAGGGCGAGGACTCCCATGTGGACCGGTCGCACGGTCGCGACCAGGAACGCCACCGCCAACACGAGCAAAGCCAGCACCTGCGACGCCATTTCGCTCCCCGTCGAGCCCGGACCGCATCGTGGTCCACCTGACTGCATTGTGGTCCACGGCACCGTAGGGTCGTGCTCCCGGACACGTCAAGGTGCGAGGCCGGAATTCGTTGGCGCGGCGGCGATCCGCTACGGCAGCGGGGCGACCGACGACGAGAGCCCTTGGGAGATGCGGAAAGCCGTGTCGCGGACCTGCCGGCCGACGGTCGCGTAGCGGTTGCGCGTGAGCCGCACCTTGGGCGCGGACACCGACAGCGAGCCGACCGCACCCGCGCCGGGCGGGCAGATGGCGGCGCCGATGGCCACGATGCCGGGCTGGTGCTCCTCCTCGTTCACGGCGTAGCCCTGCCCGCGGATGGTCGACAGCTGGGCCAGCAGCGCATCGGGGTCGACGATCGTGCGATCGGTGACCCTGGACAGGTACTTCGCCAGGTAGTCGGCGACGTCGTCGTCGGGCATCGCGGCCAGCACGGCCTTGCCGTTGGACGTGGCGTGCAACGGCGAGCGGAGGCCCAGCGAGTAGAACGTGCGCAGCTGGTGGGCGCTGTCGAGGCGCTCGATGAGCACCACCTCGTTGCCGTCCGGCACCATCAGGTGCACCGTTTCGCCGGTGGCCGCCTGGAGCTCGCTGAGCAGTGGCAACGCCACCGACCGCAGATCCCTGTCGTTGGCGGCCTGGCTGCCCACCGAGAACGCCCGGCCGGTGATCGTCCAGCGGCGCAGCTCGTGCCCGGCGGGCTTGATCCACCCGGCCTCGTGCAACGTGGTCAGGCAGCGCTGGACGGTGGTCTTCGGCAACCCCAACCGCTGGGTCAGATCGCTGAGCCCGGCGGGCTGGTTCTCGGCCACCGCTTCCAGGACGCGGAGGGCGTTCTTGACGCTCTGCATGGACATGATCCACCTCTTGACGCGATGTGCGGCGCATCGTAGCGTCCAGATCCGTTCGGTCCACTTTACGGATCGCTGGACCACATTGTGGACCACGGAACGGGAGGTCGCCCCATGACGCACGCGCCGCTGACCGGGATCCGGGTGATCGACCTGACGCGCGTGCTCGCCGGTCCGATGTGCACCGCCCTGCTGGCCGACCTCGGCGCCGAGGTGATCAAGGTAGAGCCGGTGCCGCACGGCGACGGCGCTCGCGCGTTCGGCCCGTTCGACGGCGACCGGAGCCAGTACTTCGCCGCGGTCAACCGGAACAAGCGCTCCCTCGCGCTGGACCTGCGCAGCCCGGAGGGCCAGGACGTCCTGGCCCGGCTGGTCGCCGATGCGGACGTGCTGGTGGAGAACTTCCGGCCGGGCGTGCTCGCGAAGCTCGGCCTGGATCCCGCGCGGCTGCGCGCGGAGCACCCGCGACTGGTGATCGCCAGCATCAGCGGCTACGGACCGACCGGACCGGAACGGGAAACTCCCGGGCTCGACCAGATCGCGCAGGGCATGTCGGGCCTGATGTCGGTCACCGGCGCCGGTTCCGAGACCCCGATGCGCGTCGGAGTGCCGATCATCGACACGATCACCGGGATCATGGCGGCCCTCTCGGTCGCGGCAGCGGTCGCCGGGCGGGAACGCACCGGGGACGGCGCCCACGTGCAGACCTCGCTGCTGGAATCGGCGCTGGCGGCGCTGACCTTCCACGCGCAGGGTTACCTCAGCACCGGCGAGGTCCCGCAACCGCAGGGCAACGACCACCCGGTGATCAGCCCGTACGGGATGTTCGCCACCGCCGACTCCCCCATCAACATCGCCGCCGGTTCGCCACGCCAGTGGGAGGCGCTCTGCACCGCGCTCGGCGACCCATCCCTGGCCCAGCGCCCGGAGTACGCCGACGGTGCGAGCCGCGTCGAGCATCGCGCCGCGCTGCGGGCCGACCTCGAACGACTGCTCCGCGCCGAGGGTTCGGCGCACTGGGTGGCGGCGCTGCGCGAAGCCGGTATCCCCTGCGGACCCGTGCACCGGATGGATCAGGTTTTCGCCGACCCGCAGGTGCAGGCGCTCGGTATGGTGCAGCAGATCATGTCGGCGGGCGGAGCCTCGATGCCGTTGCTGCGCGCGCCGATCTGGATCGACGACCAGCCCGCCGCGGTGCACTCGCCACCGCCGGAGTTCGGCGAGCACTCCGCGGCGGTCCTGGCCCAGCTGTTCAACGAAGACGAGATCGAGGATCTGGACCGCCGCGGCATCACCCACCTGCCGACGACCACGGGAGCGACCAAGCGATGAACGACCTCACGCCGGGCCGGCTTGACCTGCACATCGCCGAGCACATCGCCTGGATCACCATCGACAACCCGGGCAGGCGCAACGCCATGAGCGCGAGCATGTGGCGGCAGGTCCCCGACCTGCTGACCAAGGTCGCCGACGATCCGGCCGTCCGGGTCGTCGTGCTCACCGGCGCGGGCGACGCGTTCTGCGCCGGCGCGAACATCAATGAACTGGACGAGATCGAGGGCGGCCGAGAGGAGAGCGTGACGGTGACAGCCGAGCGGGCGCTGCTCACCTGCCCGCTACCGACGATCGCGCTGATCAACGGGCTCTGCATCGGCGGCGGCTGCCAGCTCGCCGCCGCCTGCGACATCCGCATCACCGACACCGGCGCCACCTTCGGCATCACCCCGGCCAAGCTCGGCATCGTCTACCCCGCCTCCAGCATCGCCCGGCTCACCGAGCTCGTCGGGCCGGCGAACGCGAAACTGCTGCTGTTCTCCGCGGACTTCTTCGACGCCGCACGCGCGCTCCAGATGCGACTGGTCGACGAGATCACCGACGACGCCCGCGGCCGCGCGACCGCCCTCGCGACGACCATCGCCAGGCGCTCCCAATTGACGGTCCGGGCATCCAAGCAGCTCATCGACATGGCCAGCCGAGGCGAGTCGCTCGACGAACGCCGCCAGCACTGGCAGGACCTGTCCACTGAAAGCGGCGAGAGCGCCGAAGGGATCAGCGCCTTCCTCCAGCGCCGCCCGCCGGAGTTCCCGTACCACGGCTGACCACAGTGGACACCAGCCGTTCCCGGACGGCGCGGGCGGGGTCGCCGATGCGGCGACCTGTAGGCTTCCCGCAGGTCGCCGCACGTGAAGGGAACGCACGATGCCCGTTGGTACGAACGCCGAGACAACCTCCACACTGGTCGAAACCGCCCGCCGCGATTACCGCGAGCTGGTGGACGCCGGCCTGTCGTTCGACCTGACCCGCGGCAAGCCCTCGCCCGAGCAGCTCGACCTGGCGGCCGGCCTGCAGGAGCTGCCCGGCGCCGGCCGGCACACCGCCGCGGACGGCACCGACTGCCGGAACTACGGTGGCCTGCAGGGTCTGCCGGAGATGCGGGCGCTGTTCGCGGACTTCCTCCAGGTGCCGGTGGAGCAGCTGCTGGCCGCGGGCAACTCCAGCCTGGAGCTGATGCACGACTGCCTGGTGCACGCGCTGCTGAGCGTCCTGCCGGGCGCCGAGTCGCGCTGGGCCGACCAGGAGCGCATCGCCTTCCTGTGCCCGGTTCCCGGCTACGACCGGCATTTCTCCCTCTGCGCGCGCTTCGGCATCGAGATGATCCCGGTCGCGATGACCGCCGACGGGCCCGACATGTCCGAAGTGGAGCGGCTGGTCGCCGAGGACCCGGCGATCAAGGGCATCTGGTGCGTGCCGAAGTACAGCAACCCGGACGGCACCTGCTACTCGGACGAGACGGTGCGGCGGCTGGCCGGGATGCGCACCGCCGCCCCGGACTTCCGGATCTTCTGGGACAACGCCTACGCGGTGCACCACCTCACCGACGAGCGGGTGGAGATCGCCGACCTGCTGGCGGCCTGCGCCGAGGCCGGGAACCCGGACCGGGCCTTCGTCTTCGGCTCGACCTCCAAGATCACCTGGGCCGGGGCCGGTGTCGCGTTCTTCGGCTCCTCGCCGGCCAACCGCGACTGGCTGCTGGCCAACAACTCGAAGCGCTCGATCGGCCCGGACAAGGTCAACCAGCTCCGGCACGTGCTGTTCCTCGAAGACGCCGACGGGGTGCGCGCCCACATGGACCACCACCGCGCGCTGCTGCAGCCCAAGTTCGAGGCGGTGCTGCGAATCTTCGACGAGGAGCTCGGCGGCACGGGCCTGGCCGAGTGGACGTCCCCGAAGGGCGGGTACTTCATCACGCTGCGGGTGCCCGACGGCTGCGCCAAGGAGGTCGTGCGCCTGGCGGGCGAGGCCGGGATCGCGCTGACCCCGGCCGGTGCCACCCACCCGCACGGCGTCGATCCGGACGACGCGGTCATCCGGATCGCCCCCAGCTACCCCGGGCGGCAGGAGCTGGAGCAGGCGATCCGCGGCCTCACCACCTGCGTCCGCCTCGCCGGGTACGAGCAGCGCCTGGCCGGCTAACGACCGGTGACCGCGGCGAACGCCTTCCGCAGCGTCGCGGGATCCGCGCTTCCTGGTGCGCGCCAGGCGATGAAACCGTCTGGCCGCACCAGCAAGGCGCCGTCGTGGTCGACGTTCGCCGAGGACGCCCAATCCTCGTCGAGCCGCACGGCCTTCACCCCGATCTCGTGCGCCGCCTCCACCCAGTGGCCGCCGCCGGGGCCGGTCAGCACCGCGAAGCGGGACTCGATCAGGTCCAAGGTGGACACGCTCGTCCCGTCCACCCAGCGGTGCGGCAGCCGCGAGCCGGGCGCGCCGTCGAGGCTCGCGGCGACGTCCTCTGTGGACGGCACGTCGACCACCGGGTCGATCACCGCCGAGGAGTCGTACCGGTAGGCCATGGTCACCACCGGTGAGTTCCACACCCCGACCGCGGCGCGCTCCGCGACGGCCGCCGGATCCCAGTGCAGGCGCGGCTGTTCCCAGCGCAGCAGCGCCTGCCGGGTCACCAGCTCGGCGACGGCGTGGCGTTCCTCGTGGTAGCTGTCCAGCAACCGGTCACCCGCCTGCCCGGCCAGCACCATGCCCAGCTTCCACGCGAGGTTGTGCGCGTCCGCCAGCCCGGTGTTCAGCCCCATGGCGCCGAGCGGCGAGATCGCCCGCGCCGCGTCGCCGACCAGGAAAGCGCGGCCGGACCGGAATTCATCGGCCATCCGCACCGTCGCCCGCCACGGCAAGGCGTTGACGATCTCCACCGGCACGTCCGCGCCGAGCGCGGTGCGCACCACCGCGGCGCACCGTTGCGCGGAGAGGTCGCCGACCGAGTCCAGGCCGACGTGCAGCACCCAGCGCTTCTCGCCGACGGACAGCAGCATTCCCGGGGCGTCCGGATGGCTGATCTGGACCATGACCGGCATCGAACCGAAGTGGCCCACCAGGTCGGCGTTGAACAGGATGTTCACGGTGGTGTCACCGATTTCGCCCGGGCCCGTGGCGGTGATCCCCAGCGCGTCGCGCACCGAGCTGTTCACGCCGTCCGCGCCCACCAGGTAGTCGGCCTGGATCACGCGCCCATCCGAAAGCGTCGCCGACACCCCGTCGGCATCCTGCTCGACTCCGGTCACGGCCACGCCGAATTCGACGGTCGCCCCGAGTTCCCGGGCCGCCGGGAGGAGCGCGCCGTCGATCCGGTCCTGCGGGTAGTGCCCGTTCGGCATTTCCGGCGAGATGTCGGAGGCCAACGGCGACTGCGAGGGGTGCGGCGCCTGGCTGCGGTCGATCTCGGCGGCCGTGCGCGCGTCAGCCTTCCACAACTGCGTCGACCGGACGGCGACCTCGTCGATCGCTTCGCGCAGCCCGGCCTCGCGGAAGAACTCCAGCGTGCGCGGGCTGATCCCGAGCGCGCGGGGGTGGTTGGACGGCGCGGCGCGGCGCTCGACGACCAGCGACGGAACGCCGTGGTGGCCGAGGAACACCGCAGTGGCCAGGCCGACGGTGCCGCCGCCGGCGATGAGGACCGGAACCCTGGACATGAGAGCCTCCTTGAAGTTGGGAACACAGTTGGGAACACTGTTCCCATTTAGGGAACACTGTACCCGACGCGTACACTGTGCCCATGTCTGCTCGATCACAGCCCGCGGCCCTGGTCTGGATGCGCGACCGGGAGCGCGGCAGCCGTCCGGCGCTCAGCGAGGAGAAGATCGTCCGCACGGCGATCCGGCTCGCCGACGCCGAAGGCATCGACGCGCTGTCCATGCGGCGGATCGCGGCCGAGATGGGTTCCGGCACCACCTCGCTGTACCGCCACATCACCAACAAGGACGAGCTGATCGAGCTGATGATCGACGCGGTGCACGGCGAGATGCCGCTGCCGGAAGGGCACGGCGAGGACTGGCTCGCCGAGCTGGCCGCCTGCGCCCGGACCTGCCGCGCCGGTCTGCTGGAGCACCCTTGGCTGGCACAACAGGCTGCCCGGCGCCCTGCGCTCGGCCCGAACGTGATCAGGCTGGCCGATCACACGCTCGGCGTGGTGGGCCGGGCGACCGACGACGCGACGCAGGCGGGCATGGTCGTCGACGCCCTCAATACCTTCGTGCTCGGCTCGGTGGCCGCGGAGCTGGCCGAGCTGGAGGCGCGGCGCACAACGGGCATGACCGTCGACGAATGGCAGAACGCGGTCGGCGTCTACGTGCGGCAGGTGGTCGAGTCCGGCGAGTTCCCCCACTTCAACCGCGGAATCCTGGAGTCCGGCGACCCCGATCCCGACGCTCGCTTCGAATTCGGCCTCGGCTGCCTGCTCGCCGGCATCGCCGCCGCGCTCGGCCGCCCGTGAACAGCGGGACTCCCGCCCCGGCCGGGCGGGAGTTCCCGGATCAGTCGAGGTCGGCGACCTCCCACAGGCCCAGCGCCTTGTCGGCGTACCGCCCGTCGCCTTCGACGCAGCCCTCGACGACGAGTTCCAGCGGCGCCGGGAAGCCGAACGGCGCCAGCTGCAGGTTCAGCGGGCGCCAGTCCCCGGTCTCCACGTCGACGTTCACCGCCAGCTCCGGGAACGTCGTGGTCAGCAGGTACCGCGTCCCGCTGCGCCGGATGTTGCGCAACGCGGCCCGGATCTGGTCGAAGGTGAGGTGCACCAGGCAGTCCCGGCACAGCACGAGATCCGCCGCGGGCAGCGGATCCGCGGTGAGGTCGAGGATCTCGAACCGGCGTTGCGCGCTGCCGTAGCGATCCCGGTTGTGCGCAACGAGCTCCGGCACGATGTCGGCGCCGACGTAGGTTTCGACGCCCAGGTCGGTGGTGCTGAGCCAACCGAAGTCCCCGCAGGGGACGTCCGCGACGGTGCGCACGCCACGCCTGCGCAGCAGAGCGGGGATCTCGGTCCTGATGTGCTCGGTCGCGGTGCTCTCCGAACCGTGCCCGGAGACCGACTCCTCGCTCCCCCACAGGTTGTGCTGGTAGATGTAGCGGAACACCTCGTCGGTCTCCTGCCGGCGGAGGTTCTCGCGGTGCTTCCGGTAGTTGACGTTCGACAGCAGCTCCGGACGCCCCCAGCCCATCCCGGATTCGCTCATCCTCGTCGTCCCTCCCACAGCTCCACGGCCGCCGCCACCGACGGCCCAGCACCCGACCTTGGCACAGATCGCGGAGCGCGTCAGCCGCCGTACACGTCCTCCACGTAGCGCCCCGCGGCGATGAGGCCCTGCAACCAAGCATCGGCGGTTTCCGCGTCGCTGCCGGGAATTCGCTCGCGGTACACCGCGCGGAACGCGTCGCGCACCCCCGGCGCCATCCGGTTGCCGTCGCCGCAGACGTAGACCTTCGCCCCGTCCTGCAACAGGTTCCAGACCTCGTCGGCTTCCGCCGCGATGCGGTGCTGCACGAACCGGTGCCCGCCGACCGGCGCTTCGCTGAAGACCGGACGGACGGCGACCGCACCGGCCGACTCGGCGGCGGCGAGTTCCGCCGCGTGGAGGTAGTCGGCATCCGCCGCGTCGCAGCCGAAGTAGCACAGCGCGGGGGCGAGCCGGGCGCCGCACTCGACGAGGCCGCGCCGGTCCGCGATCGCACCCCGGAACGGCGCCAGGCCGGTGCCCGCGGCGACCATGACCACCGGGGCGTCCGTGCCGATGCGGAACGCTTCGCGGCACGGCTGGACGCGCGCCAGGACGGTGTCGCCCGGCTGCACCGCGTTCAGGTATCCCGAGCCGGTGCCCCGGAACTCCCCTCGCCCGGAGCGCGCCGGCCCCTGCAGCAGGGAGACCATCAGGTCGGCGTGGCGCGCATCGGCCGCCGGCGAGGAGGAGATCGAGTAGTGCCGGGGCCGCATCGGCGGCAGCAGGTCCAGGATCACCGGCCAGGTGAGGACTTCGCGCAGCGCCGGGTGGTCCTCGATCACGTCCAGGAGCGTGCGCTGGTCGGCGGCGTCGTCGGCGAGCGCCCGGAGGGCGGCCTGCTCCGGCGGGCACGGGTTGAGGCCGGCGAGGACGCCGAGCTGTTCGGCGGTGGGGCGGTCCTGCAGCTCCACGTGCCGGGTCAGGAGATCGCGCACGGTGATCGGCCGGTCGATCGGGAGGGCGTCGCGACCCGGGCGGCCCGCGATGATGTTGAGGACCGCGTCCGGATCGACGCCCAGCACCTCGGCGGCCCGGGCGACCAGCGCCGGGTCGTTGGCCGGGAGAACCGTCAGGTGGTCTGCGGTCCGGTAACCGCACCCCTCGGGCAGCGCCACCCGGACGAGGCGCTTGACCCGCGGGTACGCCGGATCGGTGAGGGTGGCGACCTCGGTCACCACCATCTCGGTCACGTCGTGCCGGGCGGCGAGCGCATCGAGCGGACCACCGGTGATTTCCGAGACCGCGTAACCGGTTTCGCGCTCCGGTGCCGCCCCGGCCGTCGCGGGATCACCGTGCCGTTCCAGCAGCGCGCTTCGCAGCGATGCGGTGAACTCCCGCACCGCGCCGGTCAGATCGCCCGCGGCGTCCGCCGCCGCGCGCTCGACGATGCGAGTGCCGCCGAGCTCCGCGAGCCGGGCGTCGAGGCGGGTCGGAACGTGCTGGTAGGTGGCCGCCCAGTTGCGGTCGCCGACGCCCAGCACCGCGAAGGCCACGCCCTCCGCCGCGCCGGGTTCGGCCCCGTCCAGCCAGCGCGCGAACGACACCGCGTCGTCGGTCGGGTGGCCGTTGTAGGAGGCGGCGACGATGACGACCGCCCGGTCGGCGGGCAGGCCGCCCGCGTAGGCGTCCAGCGGCGCCACTTCGACCTCGCAGCCGAGGTCGGCGCCGGCGTCGGCGAGCCGGCCGGCGAAGTCGCGGCAGGTGCCGTAGTTCGAGCCGTGCAGGAGGAGCAGCTCGGTGCCCGGCAGCACGCGGCCGGGCAGCCCGGCGTCGGCGACCGGTTCGCCGGCCGCTCCGGGAGTGCCGGTGGGCAGCGCCGCGCGGTCCGCGGCGGTGCGCGGCAGGAGGGTCAGCGTCAGCCCTTCCGGTTTGAGCGTCAGCGTTTCCTTCACGTCCAGCCGGTAGTCGGCGTGATCGACCAGCCGGTACCGGTGCACCAGCATCGCGAGCAGCATGGTCGCCTCGTGCAGGGCGAACTGCCGGCCGATGCACGCGCGCTCGCCGGTGCCGAACGGCTTGAACGCGTGCGGCGACCGGGCCGCCTCGGCCTCGGGGGTGAACCGCGTCGGGTCGAAGAGCTCGGGGTCGTCGCCCCACACCGGGTCGCGGTGCAGCACCGGCGTCAGGACCGCCACGGATTCCCCGGCGCGCAGCGGAATCCGCCCGCACAGCAAGGTGTCCTCGCGCGCCACCCGCCCGAAGGCCGGGGCCGACGGCCACAGCCGCAGCGCCTCGTTGAGCACCTGGCGGGTGGCGGTCAGGCGGCCGACGTCCTCGAACGTCGGGTCCGGTTCGACGTCGCCCCACAGCTCATCCACCTCGCGCTGCACCACGTGCAGCGCCGTCGGGTGCTTGGCGAGGAAGTGCAGCGCGAACGACAGGGTGCCGGACGTCGTCTCGTGCCCGGCGATGAGGAAGGTGATGATCTGGTTGCGGATGTTGGCGAGGTCCAGCGTGGTGCCGTCGGCGGGGTGCGCCGCGCCGAGCATGAGCCCCAGGAGGTCGTCGGCCGACGTTTCGCCCGCGGCCGTGCGGGCGCCGATGACGTCGTCGACCACGGACGCCAGGTACGCCGCGTCGGCCCGGAACGCTTCGTCCCGCTCGGCGTGATCGGCGCCGGGAGGCATGGTCAGCCGCGACATGCTCCAGTCGAGGCAGCGCACCATGGAGCCGACGAACGGGTGCGGCTCGTCGCGGTCGAACGAGCCGAAGTCGAAACCGAAACCGGCCAGCCCGATGGTGTCCAGCGTCATCCGCGTCATGTCGTCGGGCACGTCCACCGGCACGCCGGCCGCGGCCCGGCGGTCCCAGGCCCCGAGGAGGCGGCGGGCCACCCGCAGCATCACCGGGTGTTAGGTGCGCATCGAGCCGAGGGCGAAGGCGGGCATCAGGATGTCGTGCGCCTTGCCCCAGTTGGGTTCTTCGTTGTAGGCGGTGAACAGGCCGTCCCCGGCGAACTCGCGAACGTTCTGCAGCGCGGGGCCGACCGCCTTGGCGAACCGCTGCTCGTCCGCCAGCTCGGTGACCAGGCCCAGGTCGCCGACCAGGAGGGTCTCGCGGTCGTGGAAGCGGCGCCGGAACACCGGGCCGTGCCGCCGGGCGAGCGCCATCGCCTGCTGGGTCGGCCGGTTCGTGAGGCCGGTGTCCGAAACGTCGATGACGGGAACGCCGTCGTCGACTCGCGGGGGGATCAGGGTGGCGTCGGTCATTCGGGGCGCGTCCTCTGCTCGGGAGTGGTTGCTGCCTCCACGTTCGCGGCAGCCGCGGGCGTCTCGGGGCATCGGCACTACACGAATGCGTAGTAGTCTCTGCGGCATCGGACTTGCATCCTGATCTTCGAGATGGCAGTGGCATGGGACAGGAGTGGCGGGGCGGACCGCCGGGGCGCGCGTACCGGGATGATGCGGTGGCGTGGCGCAACCGGGCGGTGATCCTGCTGGACCACCTGCCGATGCCGGTCGCGGTGTGCGACACCGGAGGCGCGATCGTGCTGGCCAATCCCCTGATGGCCGCGGAGTGGGGCGCGCTGCCCAGCCAGTTGCGCGGCCGCAACGTCCTCGACTTCTTCCGCCCGCGCTCCAGCGATCAGCTGCACCCGGTCGTCGAGGCGCTGCGGCGGCGCCGCCGGTCCCGCTACCCGGTCGAGGTGCGCTGGTCCGCGCCGGGCGGGTCGGAGCGGCACGGCGAGATGACCGTCGACGTGGTCAGCGAGGCCCCGGGTGCCGAGACCGCGTTGCTGTTGCTGCTGAACGTCCTCGGCGACGTCACCGAACCGGCCGAACAACCCGCCGCCGCCCTGGTCAGCCCGGTGGAGGCGCGGATCCTCGCGCTCGCGGCAGGTGGCGTGACCACCGCGCAGATCGCCAAATCGGTCGGCCTGACCGCGGACGGGGTCAACTACCACCTGCAGCGCATGTCCCGCCGCTGGCGCGTGCCGAACCGGACCGCGCTGGTGGCCCGCGCCTACGTGCTGGGCGTGCTGAAACCCGCGGCCTGGCCGCCAGAACCCGCCTGACCATCCACTTCGGACACGAGCGGGCCGGCCCCGTTTCACCTACGAGGTGACCGGGCCGTTCCGCGGCTGATCCGCCTCGACTTCAGGCCGGCGGGTCCCGTCCGGACCTGCGGGCCTTCTTCCTCTCCGCCGGCCGCGATCTATCGGCCGGTCGATGCCTGGTCGACCTTTTCCAGCAGTTCCAACAGGGTTTGCCGCTGTCCGGCGGTGAGCGGGGCGAACAGCTCACCCGCCGCGCGGGCGCGGAGCTCGGCCAGCCGCTTGCACGTCTTGCGGCCTTCCGGGGTCAGCTCAAGCAGGGTGGAGCGGCGGTTGCCGGGATCGACCTCGCGCCGCAGCAGGCCCGCCTCTTCGAGGGCGTCGACGACCGGCGTCACCGCCCGCGGCACCACGTGCAGCCGCTCGGCCAGCTCCGCCATGCGAGGCGGCGTCTCGCACCTGCCCAACACGAACAGCGCACGCGCTTGCGCGGGCGTCAGCCCGAGATCCCCGGCGCCGCGCCGCTGCAGGACGTGCGCGGACTTGGCGAGCCGCAGGAACAGCGCGCCGAGACGTTCTTCCTCACCACCGGCATCCAC
The DNA here is from genome assembly GCF_056431445.1 of Saccharopolyspora sp. NPDC045941. Taxonomy (NCBI): domain Bacteria; kingdom Bacillati; phylum Actinomycetota; class Actinomycetes; order Pseudonocardiales; family Pseudonocardiaceae; genus Saccharopolyspora; species Saccharopolyspora sp. NPDC045941. The sequence continues at coordinate 209,797 of NZ_JBWKKU010000004.1, read as the reverse complement.
GCGGCCAGCTTAACAGAGTGACAGTAATAGTGAAGCATGGTAAATATGAAGGTGTCTCTGAATTAGATCGCACTGGAGCCGCCTATGTCATCGCCCGAGGAATCCACTCCCCCGCCAGCCCGCCTCCGCCGCATCGGCCGCCTCTTCCGCCCCCACCGAGGCACGCTGCTGGTCGTCGCGCTGCTGGTAGTCGTGTCGTCCCTGGTCTCCGTCGCGTCGCCGTTCCTGCTGCGCGAGGTCCTCGACGTCGCCATCCCGCAGCAACGGCTCGGCCTGCTGACCGCACTCGTGCTCGGCATGATCGGCGTGGCCGTCGCGACCAGCGTGTTCAACGTCGCCCAGACATATCTGTCCACCAAGGTCGGGCAGAGCGTGATGCACGGACTGCGCTCGGCGGTGTACGCCCGGCTACAGAGCATGTCGCTGGCGTTCTTCACCCGCACCCGGACCGGCGAGATCCAGTCCCGCATCGCCAACGACATCGGTGGCATGCAGGCCACCGTCACGTCCACCGCCACCTCGCTGATCTCCAACCTCACCACCGTGGTGGCCACCGTCGTCGCGATGCTCGCGCTGGACTGGCGGCTGACGATCGCGTCGGTGGCCCTGCTGCCGGTGTTCGTGTGGGTCAGCCGCCGGATCGGCCGGGAGCGCAAGAAGATCACCGCGAAGCGGCAGCGCCAGCTGGCAGCCATGTCCGCCGGCGTGCAGGAATCCCTTTCCGTCAGCGGAATCCTGCTGGGTCGCACGATGGGCCGGGCGAGGTCGCTCACCGACTCCTTCGCCGCCGAGTCGGCCGCGTTGGCCCGGCTAGAGGTCAGTTCCAGCATGGCCGGCCGGTGGCGGATGTCGAGCATCCAGATCGTGATGACCGCGCTGCCCGCGCTGATCTACTGGGCGGCCGGCGTCACCAGCACCTTCGGCGTCCCGCTGATCACCCTGGGCACCCTGGTCGCCTTCGTCACCCTGCAGCAGGCCCTGTTCCGGCCGACGCTGTCGCTGCTGTCCACCGGTGTGGACGTGCAGAGCTCGCTGGCGCTGTTCGGCCGCATCTTCGAATACCTCGACCTGCCGATCGACATCGACGAACCGGAGCGACCGGTGCGGCCGGCGCGGATCGAGGGCGAGGTGCGGTTCGCGGACGTGTCGTTCGCCTACTCGCCCGAGGCCGCCGACGGAACCCTCACCGGGATCGACGTGACCGTGCCCGCCGGCACCAGCCTCGCCGTGGTCGGCGAAACCGGGTCCGGGAAGACGACGCTCAGCTACCTGGTGCCGCGCCTCTACGACGTCACCGGCGGACAGGTGCGCATCGACGGCGTCGACGTGCGCGAGCTCGGCTTCGACACGCTCGCCGATGCGGTCGGCGTGGTTTCCCAGGAGCCTTACCTGCTGCACGCCTCGGTGGCCGAGAACCTGCGCTTCGCCAAGCCCGACGCCACCGACGCCGAACTGGTCGCCGCGGCGAAGGCGGCGCAGATCCACGACCACGTGGCGGCACTGCCGGACGGCTACGACACATTGGTCGGCGAGCGCGGATACCGGTTCTCCGGCGGGGAGAAGCAGCGGCTCGTGATCGCCCGCACGATCCTGCGCGACCCGCCGATCCTGATCCTCGACGAGGCCACCAGCGCATTGGACACCCAGACCGAGCGTGCGGTGCAGCAGGCTCTCGACGCGCTGTCCTCGGGCCGGACCACGATCACGATCGCGCACCGGTTGTCGACCGTGCGCGACGCGGACCAGATCGTGGTGCTCGACGGAGGGCGGATCGCGGAACGCGGGACGCATGACGAACTGCTGGCCACCAATAGCCGATACGCGGCCCTGGTCCGGCGCGACGACCAGCTCCCCTCCGCCGCGTGAGCACCTGCTCGGACCTGGTCGACCTCGGCGGCGGCCGGGCGGGAGTCCTCTACGAGGCCGGCCCGAACGACGCCCACGCTCCGCTACGCCCGGTTCGAGGAAGGCGACCTCGATCGCTGACGACCCGAGCGGGCCCGGGCCGACCCGGCCCGAGCCCGCGCGCGACTTCCGCCGGTCTGCGTCAGGCGCGGCCGGCGAACCGGTCGGTGGCCGCGATGAGCCCGTCGAGGATGCCGGGCTCGTCGAAGGCGTGCCCGGCATCCTCGACGATGGTCAGCTCCGCGTTTCCCCACGCACGGGCGAGCTCCCAGGCCGCCTCCGGCGGGGTGAGCACGTCGTACCGGCCCTGCACGATCACCCCGGGGATACCGCTCAGCAGCCCGGCGCCTGGCCCGCCGTGCACGAACACCACGGGCTTCCCATCCGGATTCCCGCATTCCTCCCAGTAGACGAGGTTTCCGTCCCCGACGTCCAGGTGTCCCGCGTCGTGTGGTTCCAGCTCCGGGTAGAAGGTGCGCATGGTCCGATCATGCCCGATCGGCGGGGGGGGGGGGGGGGGGGGGGGGGGGGGGGGGGGGGGGGGTTTCCCCCCCCCCACACACCCACCACACAAAGAGCACAACCCAGACCACAGAAA
>NZ_JBWKKU010000004.1:66654-207284 GCF_056431445.1 Saccharopolyspora sp. NPDC045941 | reverse complement strand
AGGTTTCCCTGTGTTGTGTGTTCCAAGCTCGGGGGAGAGGTTGCGCGGGGTCCGATCGTCCCTGCTCGGGGGGTCGGGAGCGCGAGTTCTTTTTTTTCCTGTTTTTCCCCCCCACGACACCTACCCGGACCATCAGGAGATGGCCTCCATCGGGAGCCGGAGCCCGAGGCGGCCGCCGATCTGCGCGTTCCGCGTCCGGACGTCCTCCAGCTCCGCCTGCGTCAGCGCGCGCCGGTAGACGCGCACCTCGTCGACGGCGCCGTGGAAGCGGTTGGCGCCGTCCACGCGCTGTCCGATGTGGATTCCGTGGACCCCGAACTCCTTGCCCTCGGTGACAGAACCCGGCGGCACCTCGGCCGATCCGGCTTCCCGGCCGTCGATGCGCAGCACGAACCGGCCGTCCACCCGCTGGAGCGCCGCGTGGTGCCACTGGTCGTCGTTGTACGCACCGGCGGACTGCACGGTGATGTTGAAGCGGTCCACCATGATGAGCGCCTGGATCCGGTTCGAGGCGGGTTCCGCGCGCAGCCACAGCTGCGGCGTGGTGCCGCTGCCGGTCCGGTACGCCCACAGCAGGGCGTGCGAGCCGCTGGTGTCCGCGTAGCGGAACCACGTCGTCAGGGTGAAGTCGCCGCCGCCGAGGTCGATCGACTCGTCGAACGGCACCTCGACGCGGTCGTCCACGCCGTCCAGCGCCAACGCGTTCCCGAACCGCCCGGGCACCAGCGCCGCGTCGCCGCGGACGAAGGCGGGATTGCCGCGGCCGGAGTCATCGGGGGTCGTCGGACCGGGTTCGGGCGGTCCCGGAATGCCCGGGGGCGTGCCGTTCGGCGTCGCCAGGTACGCCTCGTTGAAGCGCGCCCACCGGATCGACTCGTACGGCGTGGCGGAGCCGGCCTCGTAGTACAGCCCGATCTCGTCGCCGTCGAGCTTCACCATGTCCGAGTACGCCGACGGCCCCCACCAGAAGACCTTGCCCTGCTCCCACGGCTGCCAGCTCCGCCCCTCGTCGTAGGAGGAACGCACCGACATCGCCTCGCGCGCCACCGGATGCGCCGGCGCGGACAGCAGGATCCGGTCCTCGGCGTCGCCCTGGTCCCGCGCGTGCAGTCGCAGCGTCGACGCCTGCACGTCGGGCATGGCCAGGTCGATGGGCCGGAACGGCTCGTCGAACGTCGCTGCCCCGTCGCTGCTGATCGCGACCGACCGGTGGCCCGGATCGGTGCCGCGATCCCTGGCCAGCGCGTAGACCCGCCCGTCGGTGAGCTCGACGACGGTCACCTCCTGCGCGATCACCGTCCCGTCGTCGACGGCCGCGGACGCGCCGATGTGCCAGGTCTGGCCGCTGTCGTCGCTGTAGAGCAGGTGCGTGCCGTAGACGTGCGGGCGCACGCCGTCGTTGATCTCGTGGCTGGCGCCGACCACCAGCCGCCCAGCGTGCGGGCCGCGGGTGAGCTGGATGCCGTGCATCGGGCCGGTGGCGTACCAGAAGTTCCACTCCGGCCGCTTGCCCTCGATCATCTCGCGCGGCGCCGACCACGTGGCCCCGTCGTCGTCGCTGACCTGGACGAACGGATCGCGATCGCAGCCGTTCGGGCAGGGCTCGGGCCCGTTGTGGTTGCTGACCAGCACGATGCGGCCGGTGCGCTGGTCGACGATCGGCACCGGGTTGCCGTGCGTCGACCCGTTGCCGTCGGAGACCACCTGCAGCGGGCCCCAGGTGCGGCCGCCGTCGGTGGAGCGCCGCAGCACGATGTCGATGTCACCGTCGTCGCCGCAGTCCGCGACCCGGCCCTCGGCGAAGGCGAGGACGTCGCCGTTCCCGGCCCGGACGACGGCCGGGATGCGGAAGCACGCGTAGCCGAAGTCCTGCTTCGCGAACAGGACCTGCTCGTCGACGAACGGTGCTGCCGGGTCCGGTTCGGCGGCCGCGCCGGCCGGCGATCCCGACAGCATCGCGGCCGACAGCAGGACGCTCAACGCCGCGGCCCTCCACCGCCGCCGCGGCGGCCCTCCAGGTGCTATGCGCATGTCATGCCCTTTCAGCAGAGCGAACGAGGGAGGACATACTACGTCCTACGTGGAACCTCCGGAAGGCTCGGCGGACGGCTCCGCGAAACCGGCCGGAAACCTCTCGATCAACTGTTCTTGACCGCCGAACGCAGGCGACCGTAGCCTGCACTCCCAGACTTGACGTAGGACGTCCCATGTCCCGTCGCTCAACCCGCCAGGAGGCAACGTGAGCCCCCACGTTTCCCGCACCTTCGTCAGTCGCCGCGACTTTCTGCGCTACAGCGGGATCCTGAGCGCGGCGGCGGCCGTCTCCGCCACCGTCGGCGCCTGCGGCGGCCCCGCGTCGACGACCTCGACCGGCGGCGACGACAAGGGCCTGATCACCGCCGTGATCGGCTACGGCAACGACCAGACCTGGGACCCGACCATGACCGCGTCGGCGTTCGCGATGGCCGGCAACAACCACGTCTACGAAGGACTGATCGACACCGATCCGGTCACCCGCGACCCCTACCCCGCGCTGGCGGTGGCCGCGCCCGCCGACCCCAACGCCACCACCTGGCGCTTCGCACTGCGCCCGGGTGCGAAGTGGCACGACGGGCAGCCGGTCACCGCGGACGACGTGGTGTTCACCTTCCAGCGCGTCCTCGACCCGAGCACCCTGGCGTACTCGTTCTTCGCCGCGTGGCTCCAGGAGGTCCGCAAGGTCGACGACGCCACGGTGGAACTGGTGCTGAAGTTCCCGTTCCCGGACGGGATCCAGCGCCTCACGATCGCGAAGATCATGCCGAAGCACGTCTACGGCGCCCCGGGCGGCTGGGACGCGGCCAAGAGCGGCAAGGCCATCGGCTCCGGCCCGTACAAGCTGGTCGAGCACAACCCGAAGGCCAACACCAGGTTCGAGGCGTTCGCGGACTACAACGGTCCGCGCAAGCCCGCGGTGCAGAAGATGAACTGGCTGTCCATCGTGGACGCCTCCGCCCGGGTCGCGAAGATCTCCGGCGGCAGCGCCGAGGCGCAGGTCGCCGAGAACATCCCCTACGCCAACATCGACCAGCTGCGCCAGAGCGGGCTGCGGGTCGACGGCGGCAAGGGCATGAACCACCTGTTCCTGATGTTCAACACCGGCCAGAAGCCGTTCGACGACAAGCGGGTCCGGCAGGCCCTGTTCCACGCCATCGACACCCGCAAGATGATCGACGTCGCGCTCAAGGGCCACGGCACCCCGGCCACCAGCTTCCTCAACGAGCAGAACCCGGCCTACGCCAGGGCGAAGACCGTCTACGACTACGACCCCGACCGGGCGCGGGCGCTACTCGCCGAGGCCGGGGTCAGCGGGCTGACCATCACGCTGATGGCGGTGAACGTCAGCTGGCTCGCCGACTGCCTGCCCACCATCGCCAACTCGTGGGAGGCGATCGGCGTCAAGACCGAGCTGCAGCCGCAGGACACCAGCGCGCTGTTCACCAAGATGGACCAGTCGCAGTCCTACCAGGTCGTCGCGGCGGCGTCGAACCCGAACCAGTTCGGCCTCGACCCGGACCTGATCCTGCGCTACAACTACACCGCCGGCGGCACCTGGATGAAGTACACCAAGTGGGACTCCAGCCCCGAGGCCAAGGCCCTGTTCGCGGCGATGGACCAGGCGATCCGGGAACCCGACCCGGCCCGGCGGCGGCAACTCGTCCACGACTACCTCGACGTGGTGGCCGACCAGGCGGTCCTCTACCCGGTGCTGCACAACGAGCTCGTGACGGCCTGGAACCCGGCGAAGCTCGACGGCGTCGAGCCGCAGCCCTACCCCGGCATGAACCTGTTGCAAGCCAAGCGAATCTGAAACAGTCCGACGCACCTTGCACGGCGGTGCGGGTGAGAACTGAGCGGAGTTCCACGTGGTCGTGATCGCGAGGATGCTGCTGCGGCGCATCCTCATCCTGATCCCGCTGCTGCTGGGCGTGATCCTGTTCGTCTTCATCATCATGCGCTTCTCCAACAACAAGCCGGAGTACGCGTACTTCCAGGGCGCCAACCCGACGCCCGAGCAGATCCACCGGTTTCAGCTGGAGAACGGCCTGCTCGACCCGCTGCCCGTGCGCTACCTGCGGTTCGTCGCCGACCTGGCGCAGGGCGACATGGGCACCAGCGTGCTGACCAAGGCGCCGGTGCTGGAGCAGGTGGCCACCGCGCTGCCGCTGACGATGCAGCTGACCTTCCTGGGACTGTTCATCGCGGTCGTGCTGGCGCTGGTGTTCGGCGTCGTCGCCGCGCTGTTCCGGGACCGCTGGCCCGACCAGCTGATCCGGATCGTCTCGCTGGTCGGCGTCGCGGCCCCGGCGTTCTGGATCGCGCTGCTGTCCATCCAGTGGCTCGCCGTCGACCGCGGCTGGTTCCCGACCGGCGGCTACGTCAACCCGGGCGACTCGTTCACCGGCTGGCTGGTGTCCATGACGCTGCCGGCGATCTCGCTGTCGCTGCCGGTGGCCGCGCAGCTGACCCGGATCATCCGTACGGCCGTGGTGGAGGAGCTGGACAAGGACTACGTCCGCACCGCGATCGGCAACGGCCTGCCGCCGATCGTCGTGGTCGGCCGCAACGTCCTGCGCAACGCGCTGATCAACCCGCTGACCGTGCTCGGCCTGCGGGTCGGCTACCTGCTCGGTGGCGCGGTGGTCATCGAGACCATCTACTCGCTGCCCGGCATGGGCCAGCTGATGATCAACGCGGTGCTCAACGGCGATCCCGCCGTCGTGCAAGGCGCGGTGCTCACCATCGCGGTCGGCTTCGTCGTGGTGAACCTCGTCGTGGACGTGCTGTACCTGCTGGTCAACCCCCGACTCAGGAGCGCCGCGTGATGCGCACCGGACTTGCCAACCGACTCGCCCGGCCGGGTATCCGGTTCCGGCGGCTCAACGCGATCTCCTGGATCGCCATCGGCCTGCTCGTCGTCATCTGCCTGGCCGCGATCCTCGCGCCGGTGCTGGCCCCGCATTCGCCGTACGCGCAGGAAGCCGCCGCGGGCGGCCCCAGCGCAACGCACTGGATGGGCCTGGACAGCGCGAACCGCGACATCTTCACGCGGGTGCTCTACGGGGCGCGCTGGTCGCTGCTGATCGGGCTGGGCGCCACCGGTTGCGCGCTGCTCGCTGGCGCGGTGGTCGGCGCGGTCGCCGCCACCTCCCGCTCCGCGATCGGCGAAACGATCATGCGGGTGCTCGACGTGATCATGGCGTTCCCGGGCATCGCGCTGGCCGCCGTGCTCGTGGCGGTCTTCGGCGGCAGCATCCCGGTGCTGGTGCTGGCGATCGCCTTCGTCAACGTCCCGCCGATCGCCCGCGTGGTGCGCGCCAACGTCCTCGCCCAGTACGGCGAGGACTACGTGGCGGCGGAACGCGTCATCGGCGCCCGCACCCCGCACATCCTCGTCCGGCACGTCGCGATCAACTGCGCGGCGCCCGTCCTGGTCTTCTGCACGGTGATGGTCGCCGATGCGATCGTCTTCGAGGCGTCGCTGTCGTTCATCGGCGCGGGCGTGCGCCCGCCCGACCCGTCGTGGGGCAGCGTCATCGCCGACGGCCGCAACATGGTCCTGACCGGCGGCTGGTGGGCGACGGTCTTCCCCGGCCTGGTGATCCTGCTGACGGTGCTCGCGCTCAACGTGCTCGCCGAAGGGGTTTCGGACGCCTGGGCGGCGCCGGCCACCCGGCAGGCCACCTCGGAACCCAGGCAGCGCACGCGGGCGGCCACCGGCGAGCGCACCGAGCTGCCCGGCCTCGCCGAGGCGGCGCAGCGGCTCGCGGAGCGGGCGCGCCCGCTGCCCGACGGCGAACCGATCCTGCAGGTCCGCGACCTCGCCATCGGCTTCGACGGCCGCCACGACGGCGTGGACATCGTCGACGGCATCTCCTTCGACGTCCGCCCCGGCGAAGTCCTGGGCCTGGTCGGGGAATCCGGCTGCGGCAAGACGATCACCGCGCTGACGGTGATGGGCCTGCAACCGAAGGAAGCCCGCATCGGCGGCGAAATCCTCTTCCGCCGCGAGGGCGGCGTCACCGACCTGCTCACCCTCCCCCGCCAGTCCCGGCGCCGCCTGCTCGGCCACGAGATGGCGATGGTCTACCAGGACGCGCTGTCGTCGCTGAACCCCGCCATGACCATCCGGGCACAGCTCAAGCAGCTGGTCCGGCGCGGCGGCCGGCACACGCCCGCGGAGCTGCTGGAGATGGTCGGGCTCGATCCCGCGCGCACCCTCACCGCCTACCCGCACGAGCTCTCCGGCGGCCAGCGGCAGCGCGTGCTTATCGCGATGGCGCTCTCCCGCGACCCGAAGCTGATTGTGGCCGACGAGCCGACCACCGCGTTGGACGTCACCGTGCAGGCGCAGGTGATCCAGCTGTTGCTGCGGCTGCGCGCGGAACTCGGCTTCGCCCTGATCCTGGTCTCCCACGACCTGGCCCTGGTCTCCGACGTCACCGACCGCATCGTGGTGATGTACGGCGGGCAGATCGTGGAATCCGGGGTGACCTCGGCGCTGGTCGAGGCGCCCGCGCACCACTACGCCCGCGGGCTGTTCGGCGCGGTGCTGTCGCTGGAGTCCGGTGCTGAGCAGCTGACCCAGATCCCCGGCGTGGTGCCGTCCCCATCCGAATTCGCGGCCGGCTGCCGGTTCGCCGACCGCTGCCCGATGGCCACCGCGGTGTGCGAGGAGCGGGCGCCGGTGCTCGGCGGGCAGGGCAGGTTCCACGCGGTGGCCTGCCACCACCCGGCGATCGACCTCACCGCCGACCGGGACCACGCCTCGGCGGCAGCACAGGAGCGGTCATGACTTCCCCAGAACCCGAAAACCTCGTCGAGCTCGCCGACGTCCACGTCGTCCACAAGGCGCGCTCCGGCGGGCTGTTCCGCCGCGACCGGGTGCACGCCGTCACCGGCGTCGACCTGGTGGTGGCGGCCGGCGAAACCGTCGGCATCGTCGGCGAATCCGGCTGCGGCAAGTCCACCCTGGCCAAGGTCGTGGTGGGTCTGCAGCAGCCGACCAGCGGCACGATCTCCTTCCGCGGCAAGGACATCTGGTCGCTGCCCGCCGCCGGGCGCCGGGCCGCGATCGGCGCCGAGGTCGGCATGGTCTTCCAGGACCCGGCCACGGCGCTCAACCGGCGCCTGCCGATCCGCCAGGCCCTGCGCGACCCGCTGGACGTGCACGGGCACGGCAGCCGCCAAGAGCGCGAGGCGCGGGTGCGCGAACTGCTGGACCTCGTCGGCCTGCCGGCGAGCGTGGCGAACCTGCTGCCGGGCCAGATCTCCGGCGGCCAGCGGCAGCGCGTCGCCATCGCCCGGGCCCTCGCGCTGCGCCCCCGGCTGCTCGTCGCCGACGAACCCACCAGCGCTCTCGACGTCTCGGTGCGCTCGCAGATCCTCAACCTGCTGCTCGAACTGAAGGAACAGCTGGGCCTGGCGCTGGTGTTCGTCTCGCACGACATCCAGACCGTGCGGCGGATGAGCGACCGGGTGGTGACGATGTACCTCGGGCGGACCGTCGAGCAGATCCCGGCCGGCGCGGTCGCCGCCGCCCGCCACCCCTACACCCGGGCGCTGTTCTCGGCGACGCCCGGCCTGCTGTCGCCGATCGAGCCGATCCCGCTCACCGGCCCGGTGCCGTCGGCGACGAGGCCGCCGAGCGGCTGCCCGTTCCGCACCAGGTGCTGGCGCGCCGACGAGACCTGCGCGGCGGAGATGCCGGACCCGCAGCGCGACGCGACCGGCCACGCGTTCCGCTGCCACCATCCCGCTCCGGCGGGCACCACCGACCTCGAACTCGCCGCTGAAGCCCTGTCCTGATCCGGCACGGAAGATCGGGATCCCGCCCCGGGCGGGTTGGACGCGGCACACCATGTCGACCGCGTTCATCACGACGTACACTCAGCCTCCCTACGGGGCGATCAACGCCGGGTTGAACGTGTCCGGATACGTGCTGGCCACCTACGTCTTCACCCGGTCGGACAACGCGGCGGCATAAGTCGGCGGATCTGCCGCTCCGGCGGGCCGTGCGGTTGGCACGGCCCACCGGGCTACCGGTTCACGCCGTCGCGGCCGCGTGCACGGCTTTGAGCAGGCGGTCGTTCTCCGGGGCCGCGCCGCCCGGGAAGGCGAAGCGGCGCCGGTTGTAGCCGTAGGCGAGGCCGCTGCGCGGGTCGGCGATGGCCTGCGAACCCGCCGCTCCGCTGTGCCCGAACGCGCCTTGGCCGAGGAACGGGTAGACCTCGACCGACGCGGAGAAGCCGAGCCCGAAAGCCTTGTGCTGACGGGAAACGAGGTCGTAGCCGATCGAGTGGATCTGCGCGAAGGCCGCGGCCGTGTCCGGCTTCAGCAGCGGTGCCTTCCCGCCGATGCCGGTGGTCGCGGCCGCGTACATCCCGGCGAGCCCGCGCGCGGAAGCGACGCCACCGGCCGACGCCTGGCCCTTGGCCCGCACCACCCGGTGGTTCGGCATCTCCCACAATTCCACCGCGTCCGGGTGGTTCCGGTTCATCGCGATGCCGTTCAGGCTCTCCGGGCCGGTCGCGCCCGCCGTCAGCGCGGCCTGCTGCTCCGCGGTGGGCTCCATCGGCAGGGTGGTCAGGAAGCGCGGCTCCTGCTCTTCCGGCAGCCCCAGGTAGAAGTCCAGGTCGTGCGGGGCGCGGACGCGCGTCTCGAAGTGCTGCTGCAGCGTTTCGCCGGTGGCGCGGCGGACCACCTCGCCGACGAGCGCCCCGATGACCAGCGCGTGGTACCCGAACGCGGTGCCCGGGCGCCAGTACGGCCGCTGGGCGGCGAGCCGCTCCGCGATGACCCGGTCGTCGGCGACCTCCTCCAGCGACAGCCCCGCGTCCGCGCCCACGAGCCCTACGCGATGCGACAGCAGGTCGCGCAGGACGATGTCCTTCTTGCCCTCGGCGCCGAACTCCGGCCAGTAGTGGCTCACCTGCTGGTCCAGGTCGAGCACGCCGTCCTGCACCAGCAGCGCCGCGACCAGGTACGCCGCGCCCTTCGTGGAGGAGAACACGCCGGTCAACGAATCCCCGGTGATCTCGGGGCCTACCCACAGGTCGACGACCCGCTCACCCGCGAGGTGGGCCACCAGCTGGGCCGCGTAGTCACCACCCTCGGCCGTCGCCACGGCGGCGAACTCCTCCCGCACGGATTCGAATCCGGCGGCAACGGTGCCCTGCGGCGTGCTCTCCTGCGACATCGGCACTCCATTCGCTCGATCTGGTCCTGACCGGATCAAGTTGCCGCATCGCGGCGAAAATTCCCGGCAGATCGGACCGTTTCGCGGGCGGCGCCACCGGTGCGGCGCCGCCCGCGGGCCCGGCGTCAGCGCAGTTCGGCCGCCGCCGCGACGAGGTTCTGCAACGCCGCCTCGACCTCGGCGTAGCCGCGGGTCTTCAGCCCGCAGTCCGGGTTGACCCACAACCGTTCCGCCGGCACCGCCGCCAGCGCGGCCCGCAGCAGGTCCACGACCTCGGCGGTGTCCGGCACGCGCGGCGAGTGGATGTCGTACACCCCGGGCCCGACGCCGTGGCCGAAGCCGACCGCGTTGAGATCGTCGAGCACCTCCATGCGCGAGCGGGCGGCCTCGATGCTGGTGACGTCGGCGCCCAGCGCCACGATCGCGTTGATCACGTCGCCGAACTCCGAATAGCACAGGTGGGTGTGGATCTGGGTCGAATCGGCGACGCCGCAGGTGGCGAGCCGGAAGGACGTCACCGCCCAGTCCAGGTACTCCCCGTGCGCTGCCCGGCGCAGCGGGAGCAGTTCGCGCAGCGCGGGCTCGTCGACCTGGATGACCCGGATGCCGGCCGCCTCCAGGTCGGCGACCTCGTCCCGGATGGCCAGCGCGACCTGCTTCGCGGTGTCGGCCGGCGGCTGGTCGTCGCGGACGAACGACCACGCCAGGATCGTCACCGGGCCGGTGAGCATGCCCTTGACCGGCTTCTCGGTCAGCCGCTGCGCATAGCTCGCCCACTCGACGGTGATCGGTGCCGGGCGGGAGACGTCGCCGTAGAGGATCGGCGGGCGCACGCACCGCGAACCGTAGGACTGCACCCATGCGTTGTCGGTGCTGGCGAAGCCGTCCAGGTGCTCGGCGAAGTACTGCACCATGTCGTTGCGCTCCGGCTCGCCGTGCACCAGGACATCGAGCCCGAGCCCTTCCTGCAGGCGGATCACGCGCTCGATCTCGTCCTGCATCCGCCGCCGGTACGTCGCCTGGTCGATGCGGCCGGCGCGCACCGCGGCGCGCGCCTTGCGGACGTCCGTGGTCTGCGGGAACGATCCGATCGTCGTGGTCGGCAACGGTGGCAGGTTCAACGCCTCCTGCTGAGCCGCGCGCCGCGTGTCGTACTCGCCGCGCTGCGTGTACTCCGGCCGAAGCGCCTGCAACCGAGCGCGCACGCGATTGTTCCGGACCCGGTCCGCGCCGGCGCGGTCGGCGATCGCGGTGCGCGCCTCGGCCAGCTCGTCGGCCACCGCGTCGCGGCCCTCGCGCAACGCGCGGCCCAGCACGACCACCTCGCGGACCTTCTGCGCGGCGAAGGCCAGCCAGGACTTCACCTGCGGGTCGATGCCGGTCTCCGCGTCGACGTCGTAGGGCACGTGCAGCAGGGAGCACGACGAGCTGACCGCGACCTCGTTCGCCGAGCCGAGCAGCGTGGCAGCGGTCGCGAGCGCCTTGTCGAGATCGGTGCGCCAGACGTTTCGCCCGTCGACGAGCCCGGCCACCAGGGTCTTGCCGCTCAGCCCGCGAACCGACGACAGAGCGTCCACTGTGGACTTACCGGCGACGAGGTCGGCGCCGATCGCTTCGACCGGGCTGGACGCCAGCACCTCCAGCGCCTCGCCGAGATCGCCGAAGTACCCCGCGACCAGCAGTTTCGGCCGCTCCGCCAGATCGCCGAGCCGCCGGTAGGCGGCACGCAGGGCGGCGAGTTCGGCCGGCGAGCGGTCGGCGGCGAAGGCGGGCTCGTCCAGCTGCACCCACTCAACGCCGGCGCGGTGCAGCTCGCCGAGCAGCTCCGCGTAGGTGTCCAGCAGCGCGTCCAGCCGGTCCAGCGGCCGGAACGACTCCGGCGCGCCGTCCGCGGACTTGGCCAGCAGCAGGAACGTGAGCGGGCCGACCAGCACCGGGCGGGTGGTCACGCCCAGCTCCGCGGCCTCCCGGTACTGCTCCACGGGAGTCCGGTCGGCCAGCGAGAACTGCGTGTCCGGGCCGATCTCGGGCACCAGGTAGTGGTAGTTCGTGTCGAACCACTTCGTCATCTCCAGCGGCGGCTCGGACGCCACGCCGCGCGCCATCGCGAAGTAGGTGTCCAGCGGGCCCAGCCCGAGCTTCGCGAAGCGCGGCGGGATCGCGCCGAAGGTGACGGCGGTGTCCAGCACCTGGTCGTAGTACGAGGACGTGTTGCCCGGCACCGAATCCAGGCCCGCGTCCCACAGCGACCGCCAGGTCTGGACGCGGAGTTCGCGCGCCACCGCGCGCAGCTCCGCCTCGCCGATGCTGGACGACCAGTAGCGCTCCAGCGCGCGCTTGAGTTCCCGGTCGGGGCCGATCCGGGGGTATCCGAGTACGGTAGATCCGATCTTGCTGGTCAAGGCCCTCTCCTCGCGAGCTCGACGGCAGATGCCCCGAGGTCCGGGAAGGCGCAGGCGGCCCGGCTCGCACCGCGCGGCGCGAGCCGGTCGTCCGCCGGGTCCTCCCGCGAGACCCCGGACCGCGCGCACCGTCCGGTGCGCGCACCGGTGGCAGGTCTTCGGACTCGCGGGCGCGTCCCGGCCGGAGCCGGGGTTCCTAGTGGCCGTCGCTTCCCAGGCACGCGTGCCCAGTGCTGTGCCCGGTCTGGGACCGGGGACGGCGTTCGTTCCCACTCACCGCTGCGGGGCAGTCCCGGATTCGCACCGGGTTCCCTCTTGCCTCGTCCACCCCGCTCCAGGGAGGCGGACGAACCACCAGCACAACGGAGGCTACCGATCGGGGGGCCGTTGACAAGGGCCGGTGACGCGCCCGGCCCGCGCCAGGCGGCCCCCGCGACCGGCGATCCCCGGGCTGAACATGATCTTCCGGCCCGCCGCCGCACCTCCGGTGAGACGCTCGTCACGCGGCACCGTCGCCGGCGGCCCGCTCCCGAAACGCGGGATGGCCACGTCCGGGTGACGATCGTGGAAACGGGGCGATCCGCATCTCACGTTTCCGCGGCGCGGGGCGTCTACGGGGAGTGAAAGTGAGACCGTTCGAGCAGATCGTTGACGAGTACGGCCCGATGGTGCTGCGAGTGTGCCGGGCCGTGCTCGGACCGGCCGACGCCGAGGACGCGTGGTCCGAGACGTTCCTGGCCGCACTGCGCGCCTACCCGGAGCTGGCCGAGGACACCAACGTGGAGGCGTGGCTGGTCACGATCGCCCACCGCAAGGCGGTCGACGTCACCAGGGCGACGGCCCGCCGGCCGGTGGTGGTCGAGCGCCTGCCCGAGCGGCCCAGCACGACCGGCCGCCCGGAGGACTGGGACGGCGACCTGTGGGCCGCGCTGAGCGCGCTGCCGGCCAAGCAGCGCATGGCGGTGGCCTACCACTACCTGGCCGGCCTGCCCTATGCCGAGATCGCCGCGATCCTCGGCGGCAGCACCGATGCCGCCCGGCGGGCCGCCGCGGACGGCATCAAGACCCTGCGCACGACCTACAGACCCACCACGAGCGTGGGGAGGGAAGCGTGATGATGACGATCCACGAATCCGACGACAGACACCTGTTCGACGCGCTCCCGGCGATCGACTTCAACACCAGCGAGCGGCTGCACATCGACCTGGTGAGCGCGGCCCAGCGGGAAGGGCTGCTCGACGTCGCGTACCGCACCGTCGGCACCCCGGTCGGCGAGCTGCTGCTGGCGGCCACCGAACGCGGCCTGGTGCGGGTCGCTTTCGATCGACAGGGGCACAGCTCGGTCCTGGAGTCGCTGGCCGAGCTGATCAGCCCGCGCATCCTGCGGGCGCCGGCCCGGCTCGACGAGGCGGTCCGCCAGATCGACGAGTACTTCGCCGGGCGGCGACGGACTTTCGACCTGCCGCTGGACTGGCGGCTCTCGCGCGGGTTCCGGCTCAACGTGCTGGAACACCTGCCCGACATCGGCTACGGCCGCACCGCCAGCTACGCGGAGGTCGCCGCCGCGGCGGGCAGCCCGCGGGCGGTTCGCGCGGTGGGCACCGCGTGCGCGACCAACCCGCTACCGGTGGTGGTGCCGTGCCACCGCGTCGTGCGCTCGGACGGCACCTCGGGCGGGTACGTCGGCGGCGCGGAAGCCAAGGAAACCCTGCTGAACCTGGAGGCGGCATGAGCACGTCGAAGACGGACCGGTACGCGAAGCGGGTCGCGGCGGCGGACTGGGCGGGAGTCGCCGCCGAGGTCAACGACTACGGTTGCGCGCTGCTGCCGCAGTTGCTGACCGTCGCCGAGTGCGAGCGGATCGCGGCCCTGTGGGACGAGCCGGAGCACTTCCGGGCCACGATCAACCTGCGCCGCCACCGCTTCGGGGACAACGGCGACTACCACTACTTCGCCGCGCCTTTCCCGGAACCGGTGGAGAAGCTGCGGCAGGCCCTCTACCCACGGCTGCTGCCGATCGCCCGGGACTGGGCCGAGAAACTCGGCCGGGAACCGGAATGGCCGGACACCCTCGACGAGTGGCTGGACATCTGCCACCAGGCCGGGCAGGCCCGTCCCACGCCGATCCTGCTGCGCTACGAGCCGGGCGGCTGGAACGCGCTGCACCGGGACCTGTACGGCGACAAGGTGTTCCCGCTGCAGGTGGTGATCAACCTCAACGATCCGGGGACCGATCACACCGGAGGCGAGTTCCTGCTGGTGGAGCAGCGCCCGCGCGCCCAATCCCGGGGCACCGCGACGCTGATCCCGCAGGGGCACGGCCTGGTGTTCACCACGCGCGACCGGCCGGTCCGCTCGGCACGCGGCTGGTCCGCTTCCCCGGTGCGGCACGGGGTTTCGCCGGTGCGTTCCGGGCGACGCCACACGCTGGGGCTCGTCTTCCACGACGCGGCATGACGACGTACACGCTGGTCGGAGCCGACGGACGCCCGTACGAAAGCGTCGTGCCGGGCCGCTTCGGCGGCTACCGGCGCGGCCGGATCTACGGGCGGCTGGACTGCCCGTCGGCCGCGCGTGCCATCGCCGACGGCGGATACGTGGCGCACCGGGTGTTCTTCGCAGACGAAGCCACGGCACGCGCGGCTGGCTACCGGCCCTGCGCGGTGTGCCTGCCGAAGCGGTACCAGGAGTGGAAGGACGGTTAGATGCCGATCGGGCGAAACCGCTCGCCGCTGGCGGGCGAGTCCAAAGTGGAGTCCGGGCTTCCACCACCGCACAGCGAGATCGAGCTGGCGACGGTGGTGGGCCTGCTCGCCGGACTGCGGCCGCGGGTGACCTCGATCGTCATCGGCTGCTCGCGGGACGCCCCGTCCCGGGCGACCGCCGATGCCGTCGAGCGGGCGTGGAGCGAGCGGGGCGGGCACGTGCTCGACGTGGTCGACTGGCCGGAGCACGCCGCGTCGTGGCTGCGGCAGGCGCGGCGCTTCACCGAGCCGGGTCCGGACGCGTGGGTGGTGACCGGGCAGCTCACCGGCTGGGTGCAGATGGGCCGTCGCCTTCTGCACTCCACCGGCTGGGACCCGGCCCGTACGATCGGCACCGCAGCACTCGCCAGCGACGACATGATCGCCGCGGGCGGCGTGGGAACCTTCGACGGGCTGCGCGGCGCGGCCCGCGACGGCGGCACCTGGGAAGTGGTCCGCACGATCCTCGTGCACCGCCCCGCATGACGACCGAGAAACCGAGGAGAACGAGACAGTGAGTCCCGCAGCGGCAGACACCACGACGACCGACACCGGGGTCGTGATCGGCGAGGACGGGTTGGCGCGGCCGCCGTGGGCTGCCCGCGATCCCCTGCTGCGCGAGTACTACGACACCGAGTGGGGCATGCCCGTGCACGGCGAGCAGGCCCTGTTCGAGCGGATCAGCCTGGAGGGCTTCCAGGCGGGGCTCTCCTGGGCGACGATCCTGCGCAAGCGCCCGGCCTTCCGCGAGGCGTTCGACGACTTCGACCCGGACACCGTCGCGGCGTACACCCAAGAGGACGAGGCACGGCTGCTCGGCAACGCGGGGATCGTGCGCAACAAGGCCAAGATCCGCGCGGCCGTCACCAACGCCCGCGCGACCATCGAACTCCGCGCCGAGGAAGGGCTGGAAGCATTCGTCTGGTCGTTCAAGCCGGAGACCACGCCGCGCCCGCGGACGATGGCCGAGATCCCCACCACGTCACCGGAATCCGTTGCGTTGTCGAAGGCGTTGCGCCGCAAGGGTTTCGCGTTCGTCGGCCCGACGACGATGTTCGCGCTGATGGAAGCGATCGGCATCGTCGACACGCATCTCGTCGACAGCCATCGCCGCGGCACCTCCGGCATCTGGCCGCACCCGGACGGTGATGCCGCGGCGAGCTGACAGATCCTCCGGGAGTGCGCCGGCGGCCGCGGCGTGTCACATCGGCCGCGTCCGGCGGGTCACTCCTACGACACGACGTGACGGAGGAATGCGGCCGATGGACGAGAAGGACTTTCTGGCGGATCGCTTCGAGGCCCACCGCGGGCACCTGCGGGCGGTGGCCTACCGGATGCTGGGCTCGCTGAGCGAGGCCGACGATGCGGTCCAGGAGGCCTGGCTGCGGCTCAGCCGCTCCGACTCCGCGGAGATCGAGAACCTCGCCGGCTGGCTGACGACGGTCGTCGGCCGGGTGTGCCTGAACATGCTCCGCGCGCGGACGGCGCGCCGCGAGGAGCCGCTGGACGTGCACGTGCCCGATCCGATCATCAGCGGCCCGGACGCCATCACCCCGGAGCACGAGGCGCTGCTGGCCGACTCCGTCGGTCTCGCGCTGCTGGTGGTCCTCGAGACGCTCACGCCCGCCGAACGGCTCGCCTTCGTGCTGCACGACCTGTTCGCGGTGCCGTTCGACGAGATCGCGCCCATCGTCGGGCGCACCTCCACGGCGACCCGCAAGCTCGCCAGCCGGGCCCGCGGCCGGGTGCAGGGCGCGGCCCCGGCGCCCGACGCGGACCTGGCCCAGCAACGCGAGGTCGTCGACGCCTTCCTCGCGGCCGCGCGTGCCGGGGACTTCGATGCGCTGCTCGCCGTCCTCGACCCGGATGTCGTGGTGCGCACCGACGGGGGCTCGCTGCGCCCAAGCGTCATGCGGCGCGGCGCGAAGGAGGTGGCGGGTGGCGCGGTCGTCTTCGCGCAACTCGCCGAGGCGACCCGGCCCGCGCTCGTCAACGGCGCACCCGGAGCGGTGGCGATCTCCGACGGCCGGCCGATCTCGCTCGCGGCGTTCACGGTCGGCCGCGGCAAGATCGTGGAGCTCAACATCCTCGCCGACCCGGATCGCCTCCGCCGCCTCGACCTCACGTTCCTCGACGACTGACCGGAACGGGCCCCGGGGTCAGTGCGCGAACGCCGTGCCGGCGGCCGGGGCCCGGTCGACCTCCGGCCGGTACACCATCAGCACCGACGCCGCGCCGATCCACAGCGCGAACACGATCCCGGTCACCAGCCCGGCGACCGAGACGAAAACGCTGGGCATGTAGAAGGAGGTGACGCCGGCGATCAGCCCGATCAGGCCCACGCCGAAGCCGAACCAGCCCAGCCACGGCGCCAGCAGCTCGCCGCGCACCACGGCCGCCCCGGCGGTGGCCGCGAACAGGGCGACCAGCAGGCCGAGCCCGCCGAGCGACAGCCGGTGCAGTTCGGCGAGCACGAACACCATCGCCTGGCTCGCGGTCTCCACGTTGCGGCTCAGCGAAACCAGCGCGGTGACCGGCAGCATGCTCAGCATCGCCATCGTCGCGAGGCTGACTCCGGCGCCGAACACCACCGGCGAGAACGCCTCCGCACCACCTTCGGCGCGCTGCAACAGGTGACGCAGGTGTCCCACGAACCACAGGAAGACCACCGCGGCCACCGTCGCCAGCAGGGCGGCCAGCAGCACGGTCGGGCGGTTCTCGGTCACGTAGAAGAAGGTGCGCACCGGCTCGTCGCTGGGCGGCGACAAGGGGTTGAGCAGCAGGCTGACCAGCAACAACACGGCGGCGGCCAGGCCGCTGGCCGCGCCCGCCCGCTCCCATGAGCGCTCGTTCATCACAGCCCCCTCTGCAGTAGCGGCACCGGAAGCACCGGTCGACACGCACCGGGTACCCAGAGTCGGGCCGGATCGAGCAGCCGGGATCCGCTCCATTGTGGACGTGGCCGCCGGGGTCAGCCGAGGCCGAAACGGCGCGCCCAGGCTGCGACGTCGGCGGTCGTGGCGTTCCCGCCGCACAGCACCAGGCCGAGCCTGGCACCGGGGCCGACCCGGTCGAGCACCTGGCGCGCGGCCGGGAGGAGGCATCCCGCGGCGGGCTCGACCCAGACCTTCGCGTGGTCGGCCAGGTCCAGGACTCCCCGCACCGCCTCGGCGTCGGGCACCACGAGGACTTCGGTGACCAATGTGGACACGTGATCGTAGGTCAGCTGGGAGACCGCGGGGGCGCTGAGCGTGGACACGATCGAAGACAGCTCGACGGGCACCGGCCCGCCTGCCGCCAGCGCCTCGGACATGGCCTGCGCTCCCCCGGTCTCCACTCCCCAGATCCGCACATCGGGGCGTCGCGCGCGCATCGCCGCGGCCACGCCGGCGATCAGCCCGCCGCCACCGATGCTGACCAGCACGTCGGTGAGTTCGTCGGCGTCGTCGGCGAACTCCAGGCCGACCGTGCCCTGACCTGCGATGACGGCGGGGTCGTCGAACGGGTGGACCAGGGTGAGCCCGCTCGCCCGCAGCTCGGCGGTCAGCGCGAACGCGCCGGCCATGTCGTCGGTGACGCGGACGACGGCCCCGGCCGCCTCCGCGATCTCGACGGCACGAGCGGGCGCCGAGCTCGGCATGACGACGGTCGCCTTGACGTCCAGTGCGCCGGCCATGACGGCGAGGGCGATCCCGTGGTTCCCGCCGCTCACCGCGACGACACCGGCGGCCCGCTCCGCCTCGCTCAGCGACAGCAGTTTCGCCGTCGCCCCGCGCACCTTGAAGGATCCGGTGCGCTGCAACAGCTCCAGCTTCGCGGTGACCGGGGCCCCGAGCAGCTCGGTGAGCCCCGGGCTGGGCACCGTCGGCGTTCGCACGACGTGCCCGGCGATGCTGCCGGCCGCGGCCTCGACGTCTTCGATGCTGATCAAGCCGCTCGGCTCCGTAGCAGTCACATCTGCACGTTAACCGACGTCCCGCGGGCCCCGGCTCGGGCCGGTGCGGGAAAATCGCTCGTTCCCCGGCCCGTTGGTGATTTACGGTCGCGCGCATGGAATCCGACCCCAGGCGCGTGGTGGAACCGGAGCACGAAAATAACTATCACACGTGTGATAGTTTTACTTCGTGACAGCCCGTGATGCCGCGACGGCGGCCGCCAAGAACCGCATCGTCGACGCCGTCTTCCGGCTCGTCGCGCGCGGCGGGGTCGGCGCTGCCTCGCTGCGGAAGGTCGCCGACGAGTCGGGCATCAACATCGGCTCCGTGCGGCACCACTTCGGCAGCCACGAGGGGCTGATGGTCGCCGCGGCCGAAGAGGTGGGCGCCCGCATGGCGCGGAGGCTCGAACAGGCGATGCCGACGACGGGTTCCCCGCTCGACGTGCCGGGCCGCCGCGCGCTGGTCGAGGCGGTGTGCCACGCCGTGCTGCCCGTCGCGGACGACGACCGGGCCGAGCTGATCGTGCTGGCCGAGCTGATCACCGCCGCGCGGCTGCGGCCGGAGTTCCGGCCGCTGGCGACCCGGATGGGCACCGATCTTCGCGCCGTCTTCCGGGAAGCGCTGCAGGGGGCGGAAGTCCGCGACGCCGAGCTGGAGGCGGAGCGCCTGACCGCGGTCGTCGGGGGCTTGACCTTCGAGCTGGTCTACCCGCACGGGTCGGCCGATGCCTCGCTCGTCGCCGAGGTGCTGCGCCGCCACGTCGCGGACCTGATCCCGGCGTAGCCCTCGCCGAATCCGGTGGCGCGACGACGAAAACTTCTGAGCACTGTGAGGAGCCAACAACCGTGGGGCATGTCGAGTTGCAGAAAGCGCACTACGTCCTGCCGGACGGCCGGGTGCTGCTCGATGACGTGTCGTTCCGGGTGGGAGACGGGGTCAAGGCCGCGCTGGTGGGCCCGAACGGCGCCGGGAAGACGACGTTGCTCCGGTTGATCGCGGGCGATCTCGCGCCGCACGAGGGCAGCGTGACCCGTTCCGGTGGGCTCGGGGTGATGCGCCAGTTCATCGGCCACACCCGCGACGACTCGACGGTGCGGGACCTGCTGATCTCGCTGGCCCCGCCCCGGCTGCGCGCCGCGGCGAAAGCGCTCGACCTGGCCGAGGAGCGGCTGATCGAGCACGACGACGATGCCGCGCAGATCGCTTACGCCGAGGCGATTTCCGAGTACACCGATGCCGGCGGGTACGACGCCGAGGTGCACTGGGACCGGTGCTGCACGGCCGCGATCGGCCAGCCGTTCGACCGGATCCGGTACCGGGAGCTGCGCAAGCTCTCGGGCGGCCAGCAGAAGCGGCTCGCCCTCGAATCGCTGCTGCGCGGGCCGGACGAGGTGCTGCTGCTCGACGAGCCGGACAACTACCTCGACGTGCCCGGCAAGCAGTGGCTGGAGGAGCAGATCCGGGAGACGCCGAAGTCCGTCCTGTTCGTCACGCACGACCGCGAGCTGCTGCACCGCACCGCCAACCGCATCGTGACGGTGGAGCTCGGCGCGGCGGGCAACCGCATCTGGGTGCACGGCGGCGGGTTCGCCGGCTACGACGAGGCCCGTGAGGAGCGGATGTCCCGGCTGGACGAGCTCCGCCGCAGGTGGGACGAGGACCGGGCCAAGCTCGTGCGGCTGGTGAACGACCTGAAGCAGAAGGCCAGCTACAACGACGGCATGGCGACGCGCTACCAGGCGGCGCAGACGCGGCTGCGCAAGTTCGAGGAGGCCGGGCCGCCGGAGGCGGTTCCGCGCGAGCAGCGGGTGCAGGTCCGCCTGCCCGGCGGGCGCACCGGCAAACGCGCGGTCATCTGCGAGGACCTCGCCTTGGACGGGCTCACCAAGCCGTTCAACGCGGAGTTCCGCTACGGCGAGCGGATCGCGGTGCTGGGCGCCAACGGGAGCGGCAAGTCGCACTTCCTGCGGCTGCTCGCCCGGGGCGGCAGCGACGACCACGTGTCCGACCTCGACCAGGAGGCGCTGACCCCGGTCCGGCACACCGGCCTCGCGCGCCTGGGCGCGCGGGTGGTGCCCGGGATGTTCGCGCAGACGCACGAGCATCCCGAGTTCGCCGGGCGGACGCTGCTGGAGTTGCTCATGGGCGGCGGCAAGCGCCGGTCGGGCATGACGCGCGAGGAAGCCAGCCGCGCGTTGGCGCGCTACGACATCGTGCAGGCGGCGCAGCGGCCGTTCGACACGCTCTCCGGTGGGCAGCAGGCGAGGTTCCAGATCCTGCTGCTGGAGCTGGAAGGCGCCAACCTGCTGCTGCTCGACGAGCCCACGGACAACCTGGACCTGGTCTCGGCGGACGCGCTGCAGTCCGGTTTGGGCGACTTCGAGGGCACCGTCGTCGCGGTCACCCACGACCGCTGGTTCGCCAGGTCCTTCGACCGGTTCCTGGTGTTCCGGTCCGACGGGCAGGTCCGCGAGTCACCGCACCCGGTCTGGAACGAGTCCCGCTAGGGGCGGCCGTCCGGTGGGAGTTCCGGGTGCCGCCGAGTTGCATCGCGAACGTGGCGGCGCACCCTGGAACTGTCCGGACGCAGCGCGGCAGACCAGATCGGGGAAGGTGATCGGACATGGCGAACGAACTGCGCGGCCGCCGGGTGGCGATCCTCGTCGCGGACGGTGTCGAGCAGGTCGAGCTCGAACAGCCGCGCCAGGCCGTGGAACAGGCCGGGGCCGAGGCTGAGCTGGTCTCGGTGCACTCCGGTCAGATCCAGGCGATGAACCACGACATCAACCCGGGCGACCGGTTCACCGTGGACCGCGAGATCTCCGATGCGTCGGCCGACGACTACGACGCGTTGATCCTGCCCGGCGGCACGATCAACCCGGACAACCTCCGTCGCGACGCGCGTGCGGTGGAGTTCGTCCGGAGCTTCGTGGACTCGGGCAAGCCGGTCGGGGCGATCTGCCACGGGCCCTGGACGCTCGTGGAGGCCGACGTGGTGCGGGACCGCAAGCTGACCTCGTTCCACAGCATCCGCACCGACATCCGCAACGCCGGCGGCGAGGTCGTCGACGAGGAAGTGGTGGTCGACCGCGGGCTCGTCACCAGTCGCAGCCCCCGCGATCTGCCCGCTTTCAACGCCAAGATCGTCGAGATGTTCGCCTCGGGCTAGCCGGGAGCTCCGGGGTGCGGTGGCGCCCCGGAGCTCCGGCCCGCGGATCAGTCGTACACGATCACGCCGCGGATGTTCTTGCCGTCGCGCAGGTCCTGGTAGCCCTGGTTGACCTCCTCCAGGCTGTAGCGCGTCGTCACCAGCTCGTCGAGCTTGAGCTTGCCCGCGTCGTAGAGGCGCAGCAGCCGCACGATGTCGTACTGCGGGTTGGACGAGCCGAACAGCGTGCCCTTGATGGTCTTCTCGTTGAGCGTCAGGTCCGCGCCGGAGACGTGCACGGTGAGCTTCGCCGGATCGGCCAGCCCGGTGATCACCACGGTGCCGCCCTTGCCGATCGCCGCGGTCGCCTTGGACACCACGGTCTCGTCGACGGTCCCGACCAGGATCAGCGCGGCGTCCGCGCCCTGGCCCCAGGTCAGCTCGGTGACCTTCGCCTGGGCCTCGTCGGCGTCGGCGAAGGCGTGCGTGGCGCCGAACTTCAGCGCCGTTTCCCGCTTGAACTCGAGCGGATCGACGACGACCACGTACTTGGCGCCCGCCTGCAGCGCGCCCTGCACGGCGTTGATGCCGAGGCCGCCGATGCCGTAGATGATCACGGTGTCACCGGCCCGGACGTTACCGGCGTTGACCGCCGTGCCCCACCCGCTGGGCACCCCGCAGCCGACGACGACCGCGGTCTCCAGGGGCAGCCAGTCGTCGACCTTGACCACCGAGTGCTGCGAGATCGTCGCCCGCTCGGAGAAGGTGCCCAGCATGCACATGGCGCCGATGTCTTCGCCCTCGCCGTGGAACCGGAACGTCCCGTCGGGCATGGAGCCGGCCAGGATGGTGGCGCCCATGTCGCACAGGTTCTGCCTGCCGGTCGAGCAGTAGCGGCAGGTCCCGCAGTTGGGGATGAAGCTGCACACCACGTGGTCGCCGGGCTTGACCTTGGTGACGCCGGGCCCGACCTCCTCGATGATCCCGGCGCCCTCGTGCCCGCCGACGATCGGGAAGCGCGGCGGCAGGTCGCCGTCGGTGAGGTGCAGGTCCGAGTGGCACAGCCCGGCCGCGGTGTACTTGATGAGGACTTCTCCCGGGCCCGGGCCGTCCAGGTCGAGTTCGACGATCTCGAACGGCTTGCCCACTTCGCGCAGAACTGCTGCCTTGGTCTTCACGTGCGACTACCTGCTTCCATCTCGATCGAAATATCACCGGCTTCGCGGGCTTTCTCCGCTACTGACCGGATCTTCGCCCGCCGAACGTTCTTCACCTTTCGGTAGTCCGATTCGGAAGTCAGCAATACACCGAGCTCGGTGCCGTGGCGCTGCCCATCGGAATCAGTGAGGACCTCGGTGTAGCCCTTGTCCACGCCGATCTCACGATCACCGGCAGGATTTGCTGAGGACGGCATCGCGGAAGCGTCGATTTGGTAGTGCACTTCCACTTGGCCGCCACGCAGGATCAGCCGTAGCGTCCCTGACGGTGCCACCGTCGTGTTCAGTGGAATTCGCACCAACTGGCGACGCTGCAATCCAGGCACGGCAAGCCAGACGTCGCCGTCTTCGGTCAGGGTGAACGTGCGGTACTGGTCCGATCGAACCACGATCTGGTTGTGGGTGCGGTTGCGGCCACGCTTCCAATGTTTCCGCATCTGCCGCGACAGGAACGGGTCTTCAGCCCACTTGTCGCGTTTGAGCGCGGTGTACATCCGCTTCTGTTCTGCCTGGTCCGAGGTTCGCCGGTGATCGCTTTGCGGACGGCTGCTTTCGCGGCGGCCCGGTTCGCGGTGATGTCGGCGACCGCGTCCCGAACCGTCTCCTTCCACGCATTCACACCGAACAACTCGGCCGTACCATCGGCCATCCACCGGTCGCGAATCTCCCGATCGGACAGCCCGGCACCGTTGACCGAGCCATAGCGCAGCCATACCTCACTGCGGACACGCCCCAACCGACCGGCCTGCTCCACCAACTGCACGTACTTGCCGGAGTTGAGGTCCTGGGAATACGCGATCCTAGTGACCTTCACAAATCTACCCAGCAGTAAGCGGTAAATCGCCCTTTTGCGGCTCGGCAACATGCAGCACCTGCCGAACAGCCCACCTTCCGCGCGAACCCACCGATGCGGCACATCACGGCCAACGATAGCCAGCAGCGAAGAAGATCCACACACAAGATCACGCTCCCGCTTGGGACCGGACACCCGGATCGTCGTCAGCACACCGGGAACTCATCCACCGCAGTCACTCGGCCTCCTCACGTCGTTGTGACGGGGACCATGTTCGCGGCCGCGCGCGGGCGGTAACTGTTCAAGAACTGAACACCTCAACGGGACACCCCGAGCGCACGCATCCTGCTGTACAACGTGGTGCGGCTGATGCCCAGGCGCTGCGCCGCCTGCACCTTGTTGCCGCCGGTGTCGCGCAAGGCCTCGGTGATGGCGTCGCGTTCGGCCCGCTCCCGCCTGCTCAGCCGGGCGGTGCGGCCGGCGTCGCGGTAGCCAGCCGGGAGATCCGCGACGGTGATGTCACCGGCCGTGCGCCGCTCGGTGATGCCGCGGAGCACCCCGGCCAGTTCGCGGAGGTTCCCGGGCCACTGCTGGGCGATCAGCGCCTCGAATGCGCTCGGCGCGATGCGCAGGTCGGCCCGGAGCTCGGCGAGCATGGTGCGCGCGATCGCCGCGAACTCGTCGGTCCGGTTGCGCAGCGGCGGCAGTTCCACGCGGGACGGGCAGGTCGCCGCGAGGCTCAGCACCCGCGGCGGCAGCCCGGAGCGCGGCGCCGAGGTGAGCACGAGGCGCACGCCCGGATCGTCCGCGAGCATGCGCGCCAGCCCGGCGCACAGCGCGTCGGACAGCACTCGATTCCTTCGACGACGAGGACTTCCGCGCCCGGGTTCGGCGAGCAGAGCCGCTTGGCCCACTCCTGCTCGCCGACGACGACCACGTCCGCGGCGTCGAGCACCTGCACGGTTCGCGGGCCGGCGATGGCGCGCGCCGCGGAGGTGCGCCCGGAGCCGGGTTCTCCGGCGATGAGCACCGGCCCCGCTCTCCTGCTCAGCTCGGCCAGCTGCTGGTCCAGTCCGGTTCGCCGGTTCTCGGCCACCCGGCCGCGCGGCACCGGGACCCGCGTGCGGGCGCGGGGCGTCAGCTCGACCAGGTAGCCATCGGCGGTGCCGGTGACCTTCTCTGCCCGCAGGTGCACGGCCGCGCCCGAACCCAGCACCAGGTCGCGGGAGGCGGACCCGGTCACGCCGGAGACGAGGTCGCGCAGCACGGCGTGGTCCGGGGGTTCCAGCAGGTCGAGCGCGGCCCGGTTGGTCAGGACGAGCTCGCCGCCGATCGCCACCACGGCCCGGCACGGGCTGCGGGAGGTGTGCTGGAACGCCCGCAGCAGGCGCTTCTCCGATAGCCGCGCTCCTTCCCACAGCCGCTGCTCGATGTCTTCGACGGCGCGCTGCAGCAGCGGCGCGAACAGCGGATTGGCCTCGCGGGCCAGACCGGTGATGTCCAGGACGCCTTCGATCCGGCGGGTCACGGGATGGCGGATCGGGTGGCCGTAGCAGCTGAACGCCTTGAGCGCCTCGACGAAGTGCTCCGCGCCGTGCACCGCGACCCCGCGCATGACCTCGAACGGCGTGCCGAGCGCGTTGGTGCCCGCGTGTTCCTCGGTGAACTGCGCGC
The DNA here is from genome assembly GCF_056431445.1 of Saccharopolyspora sp. NPDC045941. Classification (NCBI taxonomy): domain Bacteria; kingdom Bacillati; phylum Actinomycetota; class Actinomycetes; order Pseudonocardiales; family Pseudonocardiaceae; genus Saccharopolyspora; species Saccharopolyspora sp. NPDC045941. The sequence goes on along the minus strand of NZ_JBWKKU010000004.1, from coordinate 182,130 downwards.
CGGGCACGGCGCTGATCCGGTTCAGCGCGAGCTCGGTGCGCAGGTCGGTGAACCGGCGGTCCACGATCCGGCAGGAGCTGTCGGCGAGCGCGATGCAGAAGGTGGTGTCCACCAGGCGCGTGGCGAGTTCGTCCAGCACCGGTCCGGCGGCGCGCATGAGCCGGCTGGCGGTGTCGAACTCGGCGATGTGCAACCGGTCCAGCGCCGACTCCGGGCGGAGCCCGCTCATGCTGGTGCGCCGCCAGGACGAGGCGATCTCGGGACGCACTACCTGGTTCCCGCTCGGATTCACCGCTTCCTCCCGGCCCCGCCCGGTCATGCATCCGGCGCTGCGTTAACGAAAGTTAACGTCGGATTATCTGTGACCCCCGCCACCGAAGCAAGCAGGCCGTGCGGGTTCAATACCCCCGAACGCACGCACCGCCAGTAGTACGAGGTGGTCAACGGGCCGCCGGGCGGCGGAACAACGCGGTCAGCAGGAAGGGGACGCCGTAGTGCGGCGCGTCCGCCGGCTGCCCCACCATGGGCCGCAGCTCGATCTCGGTGTAGTCCGAGAAGATCCAGCGCAGCGAGTCCGGGTCGAAGGCCATCCCGCCGCCCAGGTCGCCCTGGCGGTAGAACTCCTCATCGGAGAGCTCCGATCCCATCTCGCCGGCGGCGAAGCAGGTCAGGCCGAAGTGACCGCCGGGGACCAGCACCCGGTCGAGCAGGTCCAGGTAGCCGACCCGGCGGTGCGGCGGCAGGTGGTGCAGGCAGCCGGAGTCGTAGACCAGGTCGTACCGGCCCAGCCGCAGGTCCGCGGAGAACATGTCGGCGCAGTGGAAGCGGACCTCGACGCTGGCCTCGCGGGCGCGTTCCCGGCCCCAGGACACGGCCTCCGGCGAGAGATCGATGGCGTCGACTTCGAAGCCCAGCGACGCGAGGTGCACCGCGTTGCGCCCCGGCCCGCAACCCAGATCGAGCGCACGCCCGGGAGCGAGCACGCCGCGGTCCAGGCAGGACACCAGGTTCTCGTCCGGTTTGGCGGCGAAGAAGGGAATCGGCTTGGCGCGGTCCGAGTAGAACCGGTCCCACCAGTCCGGGGTGGTGCGCGCATCCGTCGCGAGCATCCGGTCGAGCATGCGCAACACGTCGTCCATCGTCCGGACGTCCCTATCCACCAACGACCTCCCCGATCGCGAAAGCGGTCAACCTGATCGATTTTACCTTCTCCGCAAAGAGATTCGGGGGTTTCGCACCGCCGGTGGGCGGTCGTGCCGCCCACCGGCGGTGCGCCTACTCGGTCGCGTCGGCGCCTGCCCTGATCGCCTCCCGGATTCGCTGGTAGGTGCCGCACCGGCAGACGTTGCGGATCTTGTCGAGGTCCTCGTCGCCGATCTCGCGGCCTTCCTCGCGGACCTTGCGGACCGTCGCGACCGCCGTCATGATCTGGCCCGGCTGGCAGTACCCGCACTGCGGGACGTCCCGGTCCAGCCAGGCCTGCTGCATCGGGTGCAGGTCCTTGCCGACGGTCGCTGGCAAGCCCTCGATCGTGGTGATCTCGTCGTCGGGCCCGATCTCGGAGACCGGGACGGAGCACGGGTTGAAGGCCTTGCCGTTGATGTGGCAGGTGCAGGCCCGGCAGACACCGTTGAGCTTGAAAGTGTGCTTTGGCTCGTGTGGTATCGCTCGAAGCTGAGCACCTCGTCGCCGGCGCAGGTCGCCCGGATCCGCGAGAAGCGCATCGGGTGCGCCCGGCAGCGCCGGAAGTCGCCGGTGCGGTGCCGCATCAGCCGGAACAGCCTGCCGAACGCTTGGTAATGCGTCGGCGGCTTCCATAGCCACATCGTGAAACAGGTAGTCGCCGAAGGATCCGCCGCCTTCCACCACGCGCACGGTGACGGCGGTTTCCGATAGCCCGAGGCGTTGGGCTATCTCCCGCTTGGCGATGATCAAGGACGCAGTTCGGGCCAGGCCTCCGTACGATCCTTGCGGACGTCGGAGACCGCGCAGTTGGTCTCCAGTGCCATGTTGCTGGCGAAGGCGAAGTTGACTTCCTCCCCGCGTCTAAGGTCGGGGGATTCCACCCCTCGCGGGCTGGGTTTCCTGCTTCATAGCTGACCGCGTGCGAGCAAACTCGCCCCGTCTTATACCAGCTCCACAGGCAGCAACCGCTAGACCAGCGGCCAGAATGTTCTTCGCCGCGTTGATGTCCCGATCATGCCGGGTGCGGCAGTCCGGACACACCCAGTTCCGGACGGACAGTTTCAGCTCGCTGCGCAAGTGCCCGCACGCAGAGCAAGTTTTCGAACTGGGGTACCAGCGGTCGACCACGACCAGGGTTTTCCCGGCGCGGTCTGCCTTGTACTCCAGCTGCCGACGAAACTCGCCCCATGAGACGCCGGAAATCACGCGGGCGAGCCGACGGTTACGGACCATGTTGCTGACCGCGAGGTCTTCGACCGCGATCACATCCGCGCCGCGCACAAGGCGGGTGCTGGTGCGATGCAGGAAATCGGATCGGGCGTTGCGGACCTTGCGGTGGGCGCGCGCGACCTTGGCTTTGGCCTTACGCCGGTTGTTCGAGTCGCGCTGCTTGCGGGCCATCCTCCGCTGATACCGGGCGAGGTTTCGGGCCTTGCGCTCCAGATGCCTGGGGTTAGCGACCTTCTCTCCGTCGCTGGTGACGGCGAAGTCCTTCACGCCAAGATCCACGCCGACCGCATGCCCAACATCAGGGGCAGGTTCGAGGTCATCGGTGTCGCCAGCGAACGTCACGAACCAACGCCCGTCCGGGTCGCGGGAGACGATCACCATCGTCGGCTTTAGTTCGGCAAGGATGTCGTCGTCCCAGGACCACACGAACCGCAGCGGGGTGCTGGTTTTAGCAAGGAACAGCTGCCCGTCACGCATACGGAACGCACTGCGGGTGTAGTGCGCCGACTGGCGGCCGTTGCGGGCCTTGAACCGAGGATGCCTTGCCCGCCCTGCGAAGAAATTCTGAAACGCGGTGTGCTGGTGTCGCAGGATTTGCTGCAGCGGAACGCTGGAGACCTCGGACAGAAACGCCAAAACCTCGGTCTTTTTCCACACAGTCAGTGCGGCGTCGGTCTCCTTGTAGGAGATCTTCCGCCCTTCGGCGTGGTAGGCACGGCGCCGCTCGGCGAGGGTTTTGTTCCACACCAGGCGTACACACCCGAACGTGCGGCCCAGCATGGCCGCTTGTTCGGGGTCCGGGTAAGGCCGGCACTTGTACGCCGTCCGCATAACGATCATTCTACAGCGGGATCAGTTTCGACTAAGCGCTGGATGCCATGGTCGCCGCTGGCCACGTTGTTCTCGACTTGCGCGCTTCCCCCACGGATAAATCCAGGACCCCCACACTATATTTCCCTTGTGGAATTCGGCGTCGACCACTGCCGGCAGCGGTAAAGCCGGTTTGACCGGCGACGTGGCGGCTTTGAGCTCGCGCAGCAGCGTTTCTTCAGACTTGCCGTCCACAGTGCCCTGCTATCAGGCCATGTCCAGGGTTCTGACGGCGTCGATGCACTGCCGAAGGTTTCACCCCACCGAGATCACGTTCGACGTGGGCAGGGCGGCGTCGGACAGGTCGTAGGTGTCGGTGAGTCCTGGGCTGGGCACGGCCGCTTCAGCTGTCTGCGGTCCGTCAGCCTGGCCGTGGCAACCAATGTGGGCGCGGCCAGCAGGTAGCCGAGGAAGCGCCGCCGCCCGGGACCGGCGGTTCTCGCTGGTCCCGGGCGGCGCCGGCGGTCAGAGGACGACGACTTGGCGGATGGCGGTGCCGTCGGCCAGGCGGTCGAACCCCTCGTTGATCTCGTCGAGCGTGAGGCGGTGGGACAGCAGCGCGTCGACGGGGAGCGCGCCCGACCGGTACAGCTCGATGAAGCGCGGCACGTCCCGCCTCGGCACGCACGAACCGAGGTAGCTGCCCCGCAGCGTCTTCTCCTCCGCGACCAGGCTCAGCGCGGGCAGGGAGAGCTGCGCCTCGGGGTCCGGGAGGCCGACGGTGACCGTGGTGCCGCCGCTGCGGGTCGCGTCGTAGGCCTGCCGCAGGACGGGCGCGACGCCGGTCGTGTCGATCACCTTCTCGGCGCCACCGCCGGTGATCTCGCGGATCCGCTCGACGGCCTCCGGGCCGCCCGCCACGGTGTGGGTCGCGCCGAGCCGGGCGGCCAGCTCCCGCTTGTGCTCGACGACGTCGACGGCGACCAATGTGGACGCTCCGGACGCCTTCGCCATCAGCAGCGCCGCGAGGCCGACGCCGCCGAGGCCGAACACCGCGACGCTCTCCCCCGCCTGGATCTGCGCCGAGTGCAGGGCCGCGCCCGCACCGGTCAGGACGGCGCAGCCGAACAGGGCGGCGATCTCGAAGGGCAGGTCGGCGTCGACCTTCACCGCCGAGCGCGCCGACACGACGATGTGCTCGGCGAACGCCGACACGCCCAGGTGGTGGTACGGCCGCGAGCCGTCGTCGGCCCGCCACCGCATGCCGCCGCCGAGCAGGGCGCCCTGCCCGTTCGCCGCGGCGCCCGGACCGCACAGGGCCGGGCGGCCGGCCACGCAGCGCTCGCAGTCGCCGCAGGACGGCACGAAGGCGAGCACCACGTGGTCGCCTGGCTCGAAACCGCTGCCCGCGCCGGCCTCGACGACCTCGCCGGCCGCCTCGTGCCCGAGCGCCATCGGCAGCGGCCTGCGCCGCGAGCCGTTGATCACCGACAGGTCGGAGTGGCACAGCCCGGCGGCCCGGACCCGCACCAGCAGTTCCCCGGGCCCCGGCGGGTCGAGCTCCAGCGTCGTGACGTCGATGGGCCGCGACGCCGCGTAGGGCGCTTCGCGGCCGGATTCCCGCAGGACTGCCGCGCGGACCCGCATCACGCACCCGCCCCGGCGACCGGCACGCAGCGGGTGACCACGCGCTCGGCCAGCAGCGGCACGACCTGGCCGAGCACGATCCGCTTGAAGTGCTCGGATTCGCAGTGCGCGGCGAAGTCCGCCTCGGTGTCGTACTCCTCGACGATGGCGACGACGTCGTCGTCGGTGCCGGCGTGCAGGCCGTAGCGGCGGCAGCCCGGCTCGGCCAGCGACGCCGCCGCCATCGGCGCCAGCAGGTCCAGCACCTCGTCCCGCTTGCCGGGGTTGGTGACGTACCGTGCGATCACGACGAAACTCATGGCTCTCCGTTGTTGAAAGTGTTGTGCGCGGGTCATTTCCCGGCCCGCAGCCGATCGCGGGTCAGCGACCAGAGCCCGGGGTCCGAGGTGGCCGCCGCGACCGCGCCCATGGCCAGCGAGTGCGCCACCCCGGCCACATCGGTGACGAAGCCCGCCGCGACGAACGGCGACAGCACGCGGCGGGCCTCCTCGGGCATCCACGGGATGATCGGGGCGGGCATCACCTCGACCAGGTCCGGGTTGCTCCGGCCGACGCCTTCCAGGCTCCGGTTCAGGTTCGACCGGTCGGTGACGAAGACCTTCTGCATCGTCAGCATGTCCAGCGCCCCGGCGCGGTCGATCAGCGCGGCCCGCGTGCTGACCACGCCCTGCGCGCCGATCTCGGTCAGGAAGTCGATCGCGCCGCGGTCCTGGGCGAGGCCGGGGCAGGCGTCGATGTTGACGAACACGGTCTTCTTCAGGTGCACCAGTACCCGGACGACCTTCGGCAGCTCGCCCACCGGGATCGACGCCAGGACGCCGACCGCGGTCGGTGCGGCGGCGAAGTCCTTGACCCGCGCCGCACCGACCACCGAGGCACACACCGGGACGTCCGCGAAAGCCGCCGCGATCAGCGGGTTCAGCGGTCGGCGCGGACGCGTGGAAGGTTCACTCATGCCCGTTACTCTTACCCGCCCGGTGGTTCAGTCGAGCGGCCCGGTGCCGAACGACGTGGGCAGGCCCAGCTTGCCCGGGTTGAGCACGCCGCGCGGGTCGAGCGCGTTCTTGACCGCCTCGAACGCCGGGAACCCGGAGCCGAGCGCGTCAGCCAGGTACGGGCCGCGCAGCAGCCCGGACCCGTGGTGGTGGCTCAGCGCCGCGCCGTGCCGGATCAGCACCGTGTTGGCCGCGTCCCACGCCGCGCGGTACCACTGCCGCCGCTGCTCCGGCTCGACCTCGCCGCGCAGCGAAAAGTACAGGCAGGCGCCGTCGGTGTAGGCGTGCGACTGGTGCGCCGAGGACGCCAGCGTGCCGGGCACCGCGCAGATCGCGGCCACCACCTCGTCGTAGATGGCGGGCAGCTTCGCCCACGGTCCGGCCATCTCGAGAGTGTCGGCGACGAACCCGGGGCCGGGGGTGAAGCCGTCCGCGGACTTGCCGACCAGCATCCGCTCGTCCAGCCAGCGCTCGAACACCGCCTGGCCGTCGAGCTCGATCCCCTGCTCCGCGCACACCTCGGCGCTGACCGCGATGCTCGCGTCCACGATCACCGGGTCGCCTTCGTCGGCGATCAGCAGCAGGTTCGTGTCGGGGTGCCCGAAGTGGGTGCCGCTCTCCAGCTTGTCGTAGAGGCGCACCGCGGCCGGGGTCGCGCCGCGCTGCGTGATCAGCCGGCAGGCCTCCAGCCCCTCGGCGAAGGTGTCGAAGCCGTAGGCGATGGCCTTGGCGTACTCGGGCAGCGGGTGGGTGCGCAGCCGGACCGAGGTGATGATGCCCAGGGTGCCTTCCGAGCCGACGAACAGCTGCCGCAGGTCGGGGCCGGTCGCGGCGCGCGGGTAGTCGCCGAAGGTCGCCAGCGTGCCGTCGGCGAGGACCACGTCGAGCCCGACGACCATGTCCTCGATCTTGCCGTAGCGGGTGGACAGTTGGCCGGCGCCGCGGCAGGCGACCCAGCCGCCGACGGTGGAGATCGCGAACGCCGACGGCCAGTGCCCGGTGGTGGCGCCGTGGACCTCCTGCAGCTCCTTCTCGAAGACGTCGCCGAACATGCCGGCCCGGACCTCGACGACCTGTGATTCCGCGTCGAAGGAGACGATGCCGGTAAGTCCGCAGACGTCGAGCACGACGCCGCCGAAGACCGGCAGGGCCGCGCCGGTGACGTTGCTGCGGCCGGCGGAGACGGTCAGCGGCAGGGTGTGCTCGTTGCACAGCCGGGTCACGGCCTGGATCTGCTCGACGGTGCTGACCTCGACGATCACCGCGTCCGGGGTGGCCGGGCTGTCGGCGGTCTCGCCGATCATCGAACCCGCCCACCAGTCGCGGGTGCGCAGCACGACCTCGTCGCGGTCGGTGTGCACGGCGTCGGCGATGCCGCGCAGCGACTCCACGACCGCGCCCGGGACCTCGACCGTGGTGGTCTGCAGCGACGCCGCGCCCTTGCCGACCGGGGTGCCCGCGCCGTAGCGGGGCGGGGTCGGGGCTCCGACGACGTACTTGCCGCGGTTGAACGGGTGGGTGATGGTCTGGCGGCTGATCATGCCTTCTCTCCCAACAGGATCGACTTCTCGTGGGCGATGTCCGCCCGGTAGCTGCTTACTTGTCCGGCGATGGTGTCGGCGCTGAGCCCGAGCTCGGCGGCGAGGAGTTCGCCGACGACCGGCGCGGCTTCCGCGGAGGCGTCGCGGGCGAACAGCCGGAGGCGGGTGCGGCGGGAGAGCACGTCGTCGACCGAGTGCGCCATCTCGGACCGCGCCGCGTAGACGACCTCGGCCTTCAGGTGCGGCTGGCCGGCCACCAGCGGCTCGGCGAGCGCGGGGTCCTCCGCGATCAGCGCGCTCACGAAGCGCGACTCGGTGCCGTAGCGCCCGCCGAGGTGGGCGGCCGTGCCGCCGGAGGCGGCGACCGCCTCGGGGTCGTAGCCGGCGCCGCCGAGCAGCGGGAGCTTCGTGGTGCGGCTGCGGGTCTTCCGCCCGAGCAGCCCGGCGACCTTGTCCACCACGAGCTCGCCCATGTGGCGGCTGGTGGTGAGCTTGCCGCCGGTCACCGTGACCATGCCGCCGCCGCCCACGCTGATGTGATGGTCGCGCCGCATGTCGAGGGTGGCGCCTTCCTTGCCGCCGACCAGCGGGCGCAGGCCGCCGAAGCTGCCGAGCACGTCGTCGGCGGTGATGCCGCTGTTGAAGGCGACGTTGGCGCCGTCGAGGAGGAACTCCATCTCCTCGCGCGTGCAGTGCACGTCGTCGATGGAGCCGTCGTAGTCGGTGTCGGTGGTGCCGAGGACGACGACATCGCCCCAGCGGGTGCAGGTCGCGCGGCGGGCGCGGCCCGGGATCGGCACCGTGACCGTGCAGTCGTTGCGGATCTTCGACCAGGGCACCACGACGTGCACGCCCTTGGCCGGGCGGACCTGCGGGCGGTGCGCGTCGTCGGCCAGCACGTCGAGTTCGTCGGTCCACACGCCGGTCGCGTTCACCACGACGCGGGCGCGCACGTCGATGTCCTCGCCGTCGGCGTGGACGACGGCGCCGCGCACCCGGCCGCCGTCCTTGAGCAGCCGCTCGACCTTCGCGCCGTTGGCGACGACCGCGCCGAGATGGGCGGCGGTGCGCACGACGGTGAGGGTGAGGCGGGCGTCGTCGGTGCGGCTGTCGTAGTACATGAGGCCGCCCTTGAGGTGGTCCGCGCGCAGCGTCGGCGCGTGGGAGAGCACCTCGTTGGGGGTGAGCCGCTGGTGCAGGCGCCCGATCCGCCAGCCGCCGACCAGGTCGTAGGTCCACAGCAGACCCTCGAAGGCCTTCGCGATGCGGGGGTCGAAAACGCCTTCCTGCTCCAGGATCGGGAACAGGAACGGCAGGCGCTGCACCAGGTGCGGCGCGTTGCGGCGGAACCGGTGCCGCTCCAGCAGCGAGTGCCGGACCAGGTTCACGTTTCCCTGCTCGATGTAGCGCAGCCCGCCGTGCACCATCTTCGACGACTTCGACGACGTGCCGGAGGCGAAGTCGTCGCGTTCCACCAGCGCCACGGAGAATCCGCGGGATACCGCGTCGAGCGCGGTGTAGGCGCCGGTGATCCCGCCGCCGATCACCAGCACGTCGAATTCCGCGTCGGCGAGTCGCCGCAGTGCCCGCCGGCGGTCCAGGATCACCGGAGCGCCGGGGGTGGCCTTCGCCGCGACCGAGTTGGGCCGTCGGGACGGCAGTTTCATCATGATGTTCCTTCTTCGTTCAGGGCAGTGACTTCCGGAGCTCCCGCTGCCATTCGGCGCGCAGCTCCTGCCGTTCTTGGTCGGTGGTCGCGGGTTCGAAGGTGCGGCCGACGGGGCGCGCGCCGACGACCTCGTCGAGTGATCCCCACAGGCCGAGCCGGACGCCGGCGAGGTACGCGACGCCGCGCAGGCTCGCGGTGGCGGAGTCGGCCACCCGCTCGATGGGGATGCCGGAGAGGTCGGCCTGGCTCTGCATCAGCGCGTCGCTGGCCGCCAGCCCGCCGCCGACGCGCAGCCGGGTCAGCGGTCCGTCCATCGTGGACCGGAGCCCGTCGGCGGTGTCGCACACGGAGTGCGCGATGCCTTCCAGGACGGCGCGGGCGATGGCGGCGCGCGTGGTGGCCAGGCTCAGGCCGGTCAGGCAGGCCCGGGCGCCGGGCACCGCCAGCGGCGTCCGCAGCCCGGCGAGCGTGGGCACGAACCACGTGTCCCGGTCGCGCGGGTGCGTGGCGGCGAGTTCGCTGATCCGCTCGGCGGAGTCGAACAGCTGCAGGTCCTCGACCAGCCAGCGCAGCGCCGAACCCGTCGTCGACGTGTAGGCCTCCAGGCTGAAGCGGCTGCGGCCGCCGGAGCGCCAGCCGACCAGCGCGAGCACGCCGTCGACGGCGTTGGCGGCGTCGGCCGGCTCGTCGCCGGTGAGCGCGCCGACGAAGGTGCCGGTGCCGTGCATGCACATGCCCTGGCCGGGTTCCAGCGCGCCCAGGGCGATCAGCGACGCGTGCTGGTCCCCCATCGCCGCGGCGATGGGCACCCGGATGCCGAGCACCTCGGGGTCGGTGCACCCGAAGTCGCCGTCGTCGTCGGACAGCGGCGGCGCCAGTTCCTGCGGGTAGCCGACCGCGGCGAGCCAGTCCGGATCCCACGCGTGCTCGCGCAGCAGGTAGCCGCCGAGCGCCGCCGCGTTGCTGGCGGAGACGGCGTGCGCGGTGCCGCCGTTGAGGTTCCAGCTCAGCCAGGTGTCGATCGAGCCGAACAGCAGCCGTCCGGCGTCCGCGGCGGCCCGCGCCTCCGGGTTCTCCGCGATCTGCCGGGCGGCCCACAGGAACGGCGACCGGCTGCCGACCGGCCGGCCGGTGCGCGGCAGCAGGACCGGGTCCCACTGCTGCGCCAGCGCTTCGAGTTCCGCCGCGTACCGGCGGTCCTGCCAGACCACGGCGGGGGCCAGCGGCCGCCCGGTGACCCGGTCCCACAGGACCGCGGTCGCGCGCTGCGTGCACAGCGCCACCCCGACGATCTCGACGCCGCTGTCCGCGGCCCACGCCACGGCCTGCCGCGCCACGTCCAGGGTGTGCCGCCAGAGCTCGCCGGCGTCCTGCTCGACCCGCAGCGGGTCGGGGTGGACCACGGCGATCGGCCGGTAGAACGACGGCCCGCTCGATCCGTCCGCCGTGACCACGGCCGCGCGCGTGCCGGTCGAGCCTTCGTCGATCGACAGCACGCCTCGTTGCGAACTGCTCATGCTGGTGCCTTTCTGCGCCGTCAGCGGGTGGCCGGCACCGGTGCCGGCAGCAGGTCGATGACCTCGTCGTCGGGGTCGAAGCCGCCGCGCGTCGGGTCCCACTTGATGGCAACGCAGGTGATGAGCCCGAGCAGCGGGACGACGGCCAGCGCCGCGATCGTCGGGCCGAGGCCCATCGACTCCTTGATCAGCGGGAACACGTAGAGCCCGACGACGCTGCCGAAGCTGCCGAGCATGCCCGTGATGCCGGTGCCGAGGGTGCGGATGTCGCTGCGGTAGGACAGCGCCGCGATCGACTTGCCGTTGGCGCCGGGGCCCGCGGAGTGGAAGAAGATGAACAGGAACGGCACGGTGAAGGCCAGCACGGTCGGCAGGCTGCCGAACCCGAGCCCCAGCACCAGCAGCAGCACGAACGCCATCGCGTAGCCGACCGCCGAGCTCATCCGCAGGCCCATCCGGCGGCCTGCGTAGGCGGAGACGGCGCCGCCGATGATGCCGGCCGCGTTGAAGATCATCGATCCGACGGTGGCCTTCTCGAACTGCTCGCCGAAGATCGCGAGGCTGATCACCGGCAGGTACCAGCCGATCGCGAAGTACTGCATCGACTGGGTCAGCGAGATGAGCGTCGACAGCATCGTCCGCGGCAGGTAGGGCTTGCGGAACAGCACGCCCGACTGGCGGAAGCCGATCGACTGCTGCGCCTCGGCGGGCGCCTCGGCCCGCTCGCCGGGGACGGCGTCGAACCCGTAGATCCGGCGGAGGCTTTGCGCGGCGTCCGCGAGCCGCCCGCGGGATGCCAGCCACGATGGGCTCTCCACCAGGAACACCATCTGCAGCACGAACAGCGCCCCGGCGATGACCGCGGCCGAGCCGACCGACCAGCGCCAGATCTCCGCGCCGATGCCGAGCTTGTAGCAGATCAGCGTCAGCGCGAGGTTGGAGGTGGTCGCGATGTACCAGACGCACTGCCACAGGTTCAGCCGGCCCTTGAGGCTGGCGGGCGTGTACTCGGCGAGCATCGCCATCGCCACCGCGAAGTCGATGCCGTAGGCGACGCCGACCAGCGCGCGGCCGGCCCACACGGTCTCGAAGCTGCCCGCGGACGCGGTGAGCAGCGCGCCCGCGACGCCGATGAGCTTGGCCAGCAGCAGCGGCTTGACCCGCCCGATCCGGGCGGCCAGCCAACCGCTGGCCGGGTTGAAGAGGATCGCCACGGCCGGCGCCGTGGCGGTGAGCAGCCCGACCTGCCCTGGCGTGAGCGTCAGTTCCTTCACCATCGGCGAAAGCCCGGCGCTCAGCGCGGCGTTGGAGTAGGCGTCGAGGAACAACCCGCCGAGGATGAGGTACCAGAGGAAGCTGGCCTTCCTAGGCAACCGTTCCAGCTTGTTGATCAACGCCACCACGTCGGAGGGGCCGGAGACCGTCCCCGCCACCGCGTTCGAAGGTGAGGCCACAGATCGCCACCTTTCGAGGGAAGGCACTGGCAGCGATCCGGCAAAAAGAAAAAAGGCACGACGAAGACCGCTGACAGTGGCTCTTCGTCTATGCCTGTCGTGGCGGAGACATTAACCGCGGCGCAACGCGGGCGTCAAGCGAAACGGCAGCGCTCAGGGGAATTCGCCCACCGGACCGCCCTATGTGGACGGGCCCCACGACCTGCATCGATACAGCGGACGCGGGCCGGTTGACGGGGTTCGGTCCGGGCCTTATCGTCTGCTGCCATCAGACATCTGACGTCTGATTTAGAGGAGGATCCGCAGCAATGTCGCTGTCCGACCAACTCGCCGAGCGGCTGCTCAGCGCGATCATCGACGGCACGCACGCCCCCGGCAGCGCACTGCCGCCGGAAGGCGAGCTCGCCGAGCAGTACGTGGTCAGCCGCCTCACCGTCCGCGAAGCGATCAAGGCGCTGCGCGTGCAGAACATCGTGCGCATCCAGCGCGGCCGCGGCACCTACGTCAACCCGCCCGCGCAATGGACCGCGCTGGACCCGCTGATCCGGGCCGCCGCGGCCACTCCCCGGTCGAGCGCGGCGATCTCGGAGAGCCTCATCGAGGCCCGGCGGCTGATCGAGGTCGGCGCCGTCGAGCTGGCCGCGGGCAAGCGCACCGACGACGACCTGGCGCAGCTGCGGAGCCTGCTGCAGGACATGCGCGACGCCGTCGACACCGACGACGTCGAGCTGTTCGTGGAGGCCGACATCGCCTTCCACGACGCGATCATGCGCGCCAGCGGCAACGCGTTCATCCCGTTGATGTTCGAGCCCTTCGGCCGGCTGCTGGTCGAAGGGCGCCGCGAGACCTCCGCGGTGCCCGAGATCCGGGCCAACGCCCTCGCGCACCACACCAAGATCCTGCGCGCGCTCGAAGCGGCCGACCCGGCGCTCGCGCGCCAGGCGATGGCGGACCACATGGCCCAGACCGCCGACGACCTCCGCGCCCACGTGCTCGCCGACAGCTGACCCCGGCTCCCCCGACTCCCACGCGCCGCGTGGGCACCTCCGCACGCCTACAGGAAGCAGCCGCCATGCCCGATCTGCCCCAGGACCGCCCGATCTCCGCGGAAGAACTCCTCGCCGGACTGCCCGCCGTCCGCCCCGTCGCCCCGGCCGAGATCGCCGAGCGCATGGCCGGCGGGCCGCGCCTGGTCGTGCTCGACGACGACCCCACCGGCACCCAGACCGTCGCCGACGTCCCGGTGCTGACCACCTGGGGCGTCGACGACCTGCGCTGGGCGCTGACCCAGCCCAGCAGGACCTTCTTCGTGCTCACCAACACCCGCAGCCTGTCGGCCGCCGACGCCGACGCCCGCAACCGCGAGGTGATCGACGCGCTCGCCCGCGCCGCGGACGCCGAAGGCGCCGACTTCGTGGTTGCCAGCCGGAGCGACTCGACGCTGCGCGGCCACTACCCGCGCGAAACCGATCTGCTGGCCGAAGAGCTGGCGCAGCGCGGCAAACCGATCGACGGCGTCGTCATCGTGCCCGCCTTCCCCGACGCGGGCCGGTTCACGATCGGCTCGGTGCACTGGACCCGCACGGCCGACGGCATGCTCCCGGCCGGACGCACGGAGTTCGCCAAGGACGCCACCTTCGGCTACCGCAGCTCGGACCTGCGGGACTGGGTGGCCGAGAAGACTGGCGGCCGGGTGCCGGCGGACCGCGTCCTGGCCATCACCGCCGCCGACCTCCGGGAAGGCGGCCCCGAGCGGGTCGCCGAGCTCCTCGAAACCGTGCAGGGCCAGCAGCCGGTCGTCGTGGACGCGGCCTGCGACGACGACATCCGCGTGCTGGCGCTCGCGCTGCTGCACGCCGAGTCCCGGGGCAAGCGGCTGCTCTACCGGGTCGGCCCGGCCTTCGTCCGCTCCCGCGCCGGTCAGGCGGGCGCGCCGCCGCTGGACGGCGAGGTGCTGCGCGGCATGGGCACCGGCGACGGGCACGGCCTGATCGCCGTCGGCTCGCACGTCGGCCTGACCACCAGCCAGCTCGACGGGCTGCGGGAGCTCGGCGGCATCACCGAGCTGGAGCTCGACGTGCCCGCGCTGCTCGACCCGGCCACCCGCGACGCCCACGTCGACGCGGTCGCGCAGGCCGCCGCACGGGCGATGTCCGACGCCGACGTCGTGATCCGCACCAGCCGCACGCTGGTCACCGGCGCCGACCCGGACGCCAGCCTGGCCATCGCCCGCGCCGTGTCCGCCGGCCTGGTCGACACCGTCCGCGCGGCCGTCCGCGCGCACCGCCCGGCATTCGTCGTGGCCAAGGGCGGCATCACCTCCAGCGACATCGCCACTGCCAGCCTCGACATCCGCCGCGCGATGGTGCGGGGCACCATGCTGCCGGGCATCGTCTCGCTGTGGGAGCCGGTCTCCGGCGAGTTCACGGGCATCCCGTACGTCGTGTTCCCGGGCAACGTCGGCGACCGGCGAGCGCTCGCCGACGTCGTGGCCTCGCTGCGGGGCCGTTGATGCCGCTCCGCGCTCAGGACGATCACACATCGTTGGTGTTCAACGGGTCTCATCCGTCCACTTCGGACTTCATCGCACCGCCCCGGACGGCCGCGCAACGCTCCTGCGCCGTCCGCACGATCAACCTGCTCACCGCAGAACGGGGAAAGACGAATGCCTGACAACTCCGCCACCCGCGTCGCCGTGATCGGCCTCGGAGCCATGGGCCTGCCGATGGCCACCCACCTCGCGCCCGCCTTCCCGGTGACCGTCTTCGACATCGACGCCGGGCGCCGCGCCCAGCTCGCCGCCGCGGGCGCGGCGGAAGCGACCACTCCCGCGCAAGCCGCCGGGAACGCCGACGTCGTGCTGCTCGCGGTCCGCGACCAGCAGCAGGTCGAAGCCGCGCTGTTCGGCGCGAACGGCGCCGCCGAAGCGCTGAACCCCGGTGCCGTCGTGGTGCTCACCAGCACCGTCGGACCCGACGCGGCTCGCGAAACCGCTACCAGGCTCGCCGAATCCGGTGCCCGTCTCGTCGATGCCCCGGTCAGCGGCGGCCCTACCCGCGCGGGCACCGGCGACCTGCTGATCGTCATCAGCGGCGACGAGAACAGCCTCGACGCGGCCCGCCCGGTCCTCGACCGCCTCGCCTCCACCCTCACCGAGATCGGCCGGGAGCCCGGCGACGCGCAGGCGCTCAAGGCGATCAACCAGCTGCTCGCCGGCGTGCACATCGCCGCGGCCGCCGAAGCCGTGGCGATGGCCCGGGCTCTCGGCCTGGACCCGGCCACCGTCATCGACTCGCTGAGCAAGGGCGCCGCCGGATCGTTCATGCTCGCCGACCGCGGGCCGCGCATGATCGAGGCCTACGGCGACGGCGCGGAAGTCCGGTCCCGGCTGGACATCTTCGTCAAGGACATGGGAATCGTCGCCGGCATCGCCAAGCAGGCGCACGTCCCGACGCCACTGGCCTCGGCCGCCCAGCAGCTCTACCTGCTCGGCGAGCGCGCGGGGCTGGGCGGCTCCGATGACTCCAGCGTCGTCACGCTGCTCTCGCCGAAGGAGGCGCAACGATGAGCTCTACCGTGCTGCTGGGCATCGGCGCGGTGGGGATGGCGCTGCTGCTCTTCCTGGTGCTGAAGGCGAAGGTGCAGCCCTTCGTCGCCCTGCTGGGGGTCAGCACCGGAGTCGCGCTCGCCGGCGGCGTGCCGCCCGCGGAGCTCGTCGACACCATGCGCTCGGCCTCTCGCACGTCAACGACGCCGGGTACTGGATGTTCGCGAAGCTCGTCGGCCTGGAGGTCGGCAGCGCGCTGCGCACCTGGACGGTCCTGACGACGGTCATGGGCGTGACGGGATTCGCGCTGACCGCAGCGGTCTGGCCGTTCGTCTGAGGTCGTCACCTGGTCAGGAAGATCGGGTTCGTCATCGCCACCATCCGGCCGGCCCGGCGGACCTCCGCGCGCGCCCAGCGCGTGTAGCGCGGGTAGGTCGTCCACCTCGTAGTGAGCGAGCCGGTGGCGGGGACTTCCGCGGTGTGCTCCGGCCCCACCTGGTCCAGCAGCCGCACGGTCGTGCCGGGCACGCCGCTGACGGTCAGCTCGAACGTCACGGGTGTGCCCCTGTCGGCGGCGAGCCCTTCCCCGATGCCGGCGGTGCGCCGACCGTCGGTCGCCGTGAAATCCAGCTGCACGGCGGATGATTCGGCGAGCCAGGAGCGCCCCGCACGCAGCCCGGCGAGCAGCTCCTCCCGCCGCAGGCCGTCCGCGAGCACCACGGTTTGCGGGCTTCCGACGACGTGTTCCGGGTTGTGCGCGTCGGAGTTGCCGATCAGCGGAATCCAGTGGCCGGTGCGCAGCAGCCCCGTCCCAGTGGTTGACCGCCGCTTCCTCCTCATCGGTCCAGCCCTGGTTCCACACCTCGACGAGATCCGCCAGCTCGTAGGCGAACTCGTAGGTGCAGCCGAAGCAACTGGCGAACGGGTGCGCGGCGGTGACCAGACCGCCCGCCTCGTGCACCTGGTCGACGAAGCGCCGGAAGCTGCGCGGGTCGTCGGCGCGGTAGCGCCAGTCGATCCAGGTCCCGGGCGGCAATCCGATCGCCGGCCAGTGCCCGGAACGCGTCGTGACCTCTTCACCGTTGAGGATCAGCAGGTCGTCGGTCGCGTGCTCACCCCACTGCAACGACGCCGACGACGTGTTGTGCTCGGTGGAGGTGATGAAGTCCAGGCCGGCGGCGCGGGCGGCCGCGACCAGCTCCGCGGGGGTCCGGCGGCCGTCGGAGTGCACGGTGTGCAGGTGGCAGTCCCCGCGGTACCACGCGCGGCCCCGTTCGCGGGCCGGCGCGGTCTCGGGAGCGGGGTTGGGGCGGGCCGGCGCGCCGGCCGGGCCGAACCGCAGCGTGATGTCGACGCGGTAGTTCATCCCCTGCGGCGCCACGGTGTAGGGGCCGAGGACGACGTGCCAGGTGCCCGGTGCGACCGGGCCCGGCAGGTAGCCCGGGGTGGCGCCGGCGGCGCTGATGGTGAAGCGGTCGCGGAACCCGCCCGACCAGCCGCGGAAGCCGCGTGCGTTGCCCAGCTCGTGCCCCTCCGGGCCGAAGATGCCTATGTCGCAGGCGTTTCCGCGGGTCCCGGGCGGGACCGCTGGCTTGTCGTAGGAGTAGACGACCTCGATCTCGGCCACCCCGCGCGGCACCTCGACCGGCAGGTAGAACCAGTCTTCGATGCTCGGCCCGAAGGTGCCGGTGACGGTGCGGGTCTCGGCGCCCGCGGCCTGCTCGGCGAAGGCCACGCCCGGCAGCAGGTTCGCCGCCGCGATGACTCCTCCCGCGGCCAGGAAACCGCGCCTGCTCAGCAGATCCACCCATGCCTCCCATGGTCGAAGTGCCATGGATCCAATCGCCGCGACCTGACCTGAGCGGACACGGCGGATGAACCCCGTGCGGCGGGCGGCGGAATTCACCGCCCGGGTGCGCGATGAGTTTTCGCCGACCTCCGCGTCTAACCGGGAAGCACCGCAGGCGAACAGCGAGGAGGACCATCCGGTGGACGAGCGAATCGCGATCGAGCCGGAGCTCTTCGGCGATGCCGCAACGCTGTTGGAGCGCGCCACCTGCTACGTCCTCGGCGCCGCGGCCGACATCACCACCGCGACGCTGGCCAACGCCACTCCGTGCGCCGGCTGGGACCTCCGGACGCTCGTCGCCCACGTCAACGATTCGCTGGCCGTTGTCGCCGACACGCTCGCATCCCGCGTTCCGGATGACGGCGAGGATTCCGCCGACCCGGTCGCACCCTTGCGCGACCGCGCCAGGGTGCTGCTGGAAACCTGTCTCTCCCACCCGGACGACGTCCACGTCGGCGGATTGCCCCTGGACGGCCGGATCGCCGCCGCGACCGGTGCGCTGGAGATCGCCGTGCACGGCTGGGACATCGCCCGGGCATGCGGGCAGGACTCCCCCATCCCGGACGGCCTCGCGGCGGCGCTGGTCCGGCTGGCACCGATGATCGTCACCGAGGGCATCCGCCCGTCCCTGTTCGGGCCGCCCGTCGCGTGGTCCCGGCAGGCCACGCCGGGCGAACGCCTCGTCGCCTACCTCGGGCGCAATCCGGTCGGACCGGGCGGCGGCCTCACTCCTCGCTGCTGAGCGCTTTCCAGTGCAGCTTTTCCCGTTCGCGCTTGGGCAAAGCCGCGACGACGAGGTCGTAGGAGTCCTCGATCATGTCCAGCACGAGCGGATCGGGCACGGAGCCGTCCAGGAGGATCGTGTTCCAGTGCCGCTTGTTGAGGTGGTAGCCGGGCGTGATGGCCGGGTACGTCGCGCGCAGCTGGACCGCCAGCTCCGGCTCGCACTTGAGGCTGACCCGCAGCGGGTCGCCGCCCAGCCTGCTGATGGCGAAGATCTTGCCGGTGACTTTGAAAACGCTGTTGGTGTCGTCGAAGGGGAACTCTTCGCGCGCACCGGTGAGAGCGAGGCATGCGTTCTTGAGCTCCTGCGGCGTCATGCGAGCAGCGTAACGACCGCCGCCTCCCGGCCGGTGCAGATCCGCGCCGAGAGGGCTGATTTCATTCACCACTGAAGCAATAGTGGCCGCAATTTTCGATGAGCGCGCAAAAGGGCTGGAGCCCGCCGCGGGCGCGTCGCGGCGGGCTCCAGGTCTGGTTCGATCAGTAGCGGTAGTGGTCCGGCTTGTACGGGCCGTTGACGTCGACGCCGATGTAGGCGGCCTGCTCCTTGGTCAGCTTGGTCAGCTTCACGCCCAGCGCGTCCAGATGCAGGCGCGCGACCTTCTCGTCCAGGTGCTTCGGCAGCACGTAGACCTGCTTCTCGTACTCGCCCGGCTTGGTGAACAGCTCGATCTGCGCGATCGTCTGGTTCGCGAACGAGTTCGACATCACGAAGCTCGGGTGCCCCGTCGCGTTGCCCAGGTTCAGCAGACGACCCTCGGACAACACGATGATCGAGTGCGCGTCCCCGAAGACGTACTCGTGGACCTGGGGCTTGATCTCCTGCTTGCGGATCCCCGGCACCTTCTCCAGGCCCGCCATGTCGATCTCGTTGTCGAAGTGACCGATGTTGCCCACGATCGCCTGGTGCTTCATCTCCGCCATGTGCTCCGCGGTGATGATGTTGAAGTTGCCCGTCGTGGTCACGAAGATGTCCGCGATCCCGACGACCTCTTCGAGGGTCGTGACCTGGTAGCCGTCCATCACCGCCTGCAGCGCGCAGATCGGGTCGACCTCGGTGACGATCACCCGCGCACCCTGACCCCGCAACGACTCCGCCGCACCCTTGCCGACATCGCCGTAGCCGCACACCACCGCGACCTTGCCGCCGATGAGCACGTCCGTGGCCCGGTTGATTCCGTCGACCAGCGAGTGCCGGATGCCGTACTTGTTGTCGAACTTCGACTTGGTCACCGAGTCATTGACGTTGATCGCCGGGAACAGCAACTCTCCGGCCTTCGCCAGCTCGTACAAGCGGTGCACACCCGTGGTGGTCTCCTCGGTGACACCCTTGATCTCACCGGCGATCTTGGTGAACCGGCCCTTGTCGGCAGCCAGCGACTTCCGCAGGGTCTCCAGGATGACCTTGTACTCCTCCGGGTCGTCCTCGCCCGCGTTCGGCACCACACCGGCCGCCTCGAACTCGACGCCCTTGTGGACCAGCAGGGTAGCGTCACCACCGTCGTCGAGGATCATGTTCGGACCCCGGCCGTCACCGAACTGGAACAACTGGTCGGTGCACCACCAGTACTCCTCCAGCGACTCACCCTTCCACGCGAACACCGGCACACCCTCGGGCGCCTCCGGCGTCCCGTTCGGGCCGACGACGATCGCCGCCGCAGCCTCGTCCTGCGTCGAGAAAATGTTGCACGACACCCACCGGACCTCCGCGCCCAACGCGACCAAGGTCTCGATCAACACCGCCGTCTGCACCGTCATGTGCAACGAACCCGCAACCCGCGCACCCTTCAACGGCTGCGAATCCGCGTACTCCTCACGAGTCGCCATCAGCCCCGGCATCTCGTGCTCCGCCAACCGGATCTGATGCCGACCAGCCTCGGCCAACGACAAATCCCGGACAGCGAACTCAAGCCCATTGACCTTCTGCAACTTGACGCTCATCGCTACCTTCCCCTTGCAGGACTACTGATTCGGTTCTGCTCATCCAAAGTGGAACGCCGGAATGGCCCGATCTGCTACTGCACTCGGGCGCGCAACCGCGAGATCTCGCCGGTCGGATTCGGTGCGGCGTCAGGCCGCCGTCGACCGCGATGGATCGGCTCCGGGCCGCAATCTCAAGCCGCGCACAAAAAAAGCACCTCCCGTAGGAGGCGCCCTTACCGTGGTCTTCAAGCGGCTCGGCTGAGCGTGGCGGACGAAAGTCCGTTGCAGCGCCTCTCAGCCAGCGCTCGCGCCGTTGTGGCGCATCGTGTCGGTCAAACCCGGCGTGACCACATTCTGAAACCGGCTCAAGGGTTTGTCAAACGACTCCCGCCTCGCCGGACTCACCGATCCGCGCA
This sequence comes from Saccharopolyspora sp. NPDC045941, assembly GCF_056431445.1. Lineage (NCBI taxonomy): Bacteria > Bacillati > Actinomycetota > Actinomycetes > Pseudonocardiales > Pseudonocardiaceae > Saccharopolyspora > Saccharopolyspora sp. NPDC045941. Next base: position 161,564 of record NZ_JBWKKU010000004.1, on the reverse strand, counting down.
GCGGGCGGCGGGCGGTTCGCCGATGATTTCCGCGCACACCAATCCGTCGCCGGCGGCCGGAACACCGGAAAGGCCCAGCGCCGCGCGCTGGTCCACTTCGGCGCACCGCACCGGGCGGCCCTCGACCAGCAGCGGCGCGCGCTCGCGGGACGCGCCCGCGTAGGCCAGGACGTGCCGAAGTTCACTGCCGTCCTCCAGCCCGATCCGTTCCGGGCCGTGCAGGCACACCAGGCGGTAGCGGGCACCGCGTCCTTCGCATTCGTCGAGCACCCGGCGCTGTTCGGGTGTTGCGAGCCACACCGCGTGGTGTTCGACGATGCCCGGCGCGGTCGCCAGCACCGCCGGTCGCTGGCCGTCTCCCCTGGCCCGCAGCCCCGTCGCCCAGACGGCCGCGAGGCCGGTGCAGCGGGCGCGCAGCACGACCGCCGGCCCGGTCAGCCCCAGGTTCTCCCGCAGCCAGGTGATCTTCGAGGGGCAGGCGTTCGAGCCGTAGGCCAGCACCGGCCGCCGGTCGCGGAGCGGAGCCGCACCGCGTTCCGCCAGCCACCGGTCGACGCATGGTCGCGCCGCCGCGGCGGCGTGCACCCGCCAGCCCGACGGCGCGGTGCCGTCCGGGGCGAGCGGGTGACCGATGCCGTCGAGCTGGACGAACGAGAAGTCCGGCCGCGCACCGGGATACGGGGCCTCGGGGTATTCGACGTCGGCGAAGCGCGTTCGCGCCGGGGGCTGGGCTTGCTGCTCGGGGAAGCACATGGCCGCAACAGCATCGCGTCGAGGTCGCCGCGGCGCTATGACCGCGATCGCAGATTACGCCCGAAGCGCCGTGATTTACGTCGTTCGCGCCGATTCGAACACGCTCGGTGTTCAACAGCGCCCACCGGACAACACTGTCCACATCGGACACAAGGTCGCGGCCTCGCGGTTTTCGGCATGTGAGATCGCTCTACTTCGCGGCCGCGGCTGCGTAACATGCCCAGCCATGGATTCCGGTTCGGTGCTCCTGGTCGCGCGTCGGCACGTCGACACGTGCCGGATCAGCAGCGCCGCCTGTCGCGGCTGACCGCACTCGCCTCCCCCACCGGTGCCGCGCGGGCCGCTGCCGCCTGCGCGCTCAGCGAACTGGAAGAACTCCGATGCCAGCCACAGACGCGACGCGCGACGACTCCGACACGACCACCGAGACCACCGGAGGCCTGGCCCAGGGCCTCAAGCGGCGGCACATGAGCCTCATCGCGCTGGGCGGGGTGATCGGCGCCGGCCTGTTCGTCGGCAGCGGCGTGGTGATCGGCGCCACCGGGCCGGCCGCGGTGATCTCCTTCCTGATCGCGGGCGTGCTGACGATCCTCATCATGCGGATGCTCGCCGAGATGACCGTCGCGCGGCCCGCGCTCGGGTCGTTCTACGCCTACGCCAGGGAGGCGCTGGGCGAGCGCGCCGGGTTCGCGGTCGGCTGGCTCTACTGGTACTTCTTCGTCATCGTCGTCGCCATCGAGGCGGTGGCCGGCGGCAAGCTCGTCCAGCTGTGGCTGCCGGAGGTCCCGCTGTGGGCGGTGAGCCTCGTGCTGCTGACGACGCTCGCCCTGACCAACCTGGTTTCGGCGCGCTCCTACGGCGAGTTCGAGTACTGGTTCTCCTCCATCAAGGTCGCCGCCATCGTCGTCTTCCTGTTCCTGGGCGCGATCGCCATCCTCGGCTGGTGGCCGGATTCGCCTGGCGGGCTGGGCAATCTCACCGCGCACGGCGGGTTCGCCCCGCACGGCGTCGCCGCCGTGCTCGTGGCCGTGGTGCCCTGCGTCGGCTTCTACACCGGGGCCGAGATCGTCACCATCGCGGCGGCGGAGTCCGCCGAACCGCGCCGCGCCGTGGCGAACGCCATGAAGTCGATCATCCTGCGCGTGGTGGCGTTCTACGTGCTGTCAGTGCTCGTCGTCGTGGCCGTGCTGCCCTGGAACTCCCCGGCCATCGAGGTGAGCCCCTACGCCGCGGTGCTGCAGGCGCTGAAGATCCCGGGCGCGGGCACGATCATGAACGTCATCGTGCTCACGGCGGTGCTGTCCTGCCTGAACTCCGCGCTCTACACGTCGTCGCGGATGCTGTTCGCGCTGACGCGCCGGGGCGATGCTCCGCGCGGCCTGACCAAGCTCAGCCGCAGCGGGGTGCCCCGCCGGGCGCTGCTCGCCGGCACCGTCGTCGGCTACCTGTCGGTGATCGCCGCGTACGTCTCGCCCGACCTGATCTTCGCCTTCCTGGTCAACTCCTACGGCGCGGTGGCGCTGTTCGTCTACCTGATCATCGCGGTCTCGCAGGTGCGCCTGCGCAAGCGCCTCGGCCCGGACGGCGAATCGCAGCTGGCGCTGCGGATGTGGCTGTTCCCGTGGTTGAGCTACCTGACCATCGCGCTGATGGTCGTGGTGATCGCGGCGATGGCGGTGCTGCCCGACACCCGGTCGCAGTTCTGGCTCAGCCTCGTCACGCTCGCGGTCGTGCTCGTCGGCTACGAGGTCCGCCGCCGGAAGGGCGCCCCGCAGCATGGCTGACGAGGCGCCTCTCCACTGTGGACGTCAGCGCGGGATGGCGGTGTGCTTGAACTCGTTGAGGTCGCTCCAGCCCAGCAAGTCCACCACGCGTTCGATGGTCGTGATGGACGCCGCCGGGTCGGCGCCCTGCGGAGCGCGGTTCATCAGCCGGACGAACACGGCCTGCTCGTCGACGATGAAGGTCGGCACGCCCCAAACGCGGTGCGAGGAAACGAAGTCCTCGTGCTCGGTGCGCACCTGCCCGAGCGCGGAACCGTCGTCGATGCGCGCGAACACCGCGTCGGCGGGAACGCCGTGGTCGGCGAGGACGCGCTGGACCACCGCGCGGTCCTCTAGGTGCAGTCCCTCGTCGTGCCGCGCCTCGAACAGGGCGCGGTGCACGGCCGGGAACCGGTCCGGGAACTCGTCCCGGACCACGACACCGGCCTGCAGGGCGAGGATCCCGCTGTCCTGCTCGGGTTTCTCCCAAACGCTGGGCCGGCCCTCCTCGACGTGCGCCTGGCCGAGGGAGAACGGCAGGTAGCGGACCTGCCAGTCGGCACCGGCGGCCAGGCCGGTGAGCAGGTGCTCGTGCGCGTTGCGCGCGAACGGGCAGCGGTAGTCCCAGGTGACGGCGAAAGCGGAGGTCATCTTCGGGTCAACATCCTTGTCCGGTATCGGGTCATGGGTAGCAGTAGGAATCGGAGGAGGCGTCGCCGCCCTGCAAGCGCACTTGGTGGACCCGCCGGCCGCGGAATTCCGCGCCGTGCGGGAAGAACCTCTCGTCGACCGCCAGTCCGCCGCCCGCGTCCGGGTCGGTGTCGAGCTTGGCGAACCACGAGCCCACGCCGTCGGGGTAGAACTGGTCGTCCCACGCCCCGTACAGCGAGTTCGTCAGGTAGATGCGCCGGCCGTCGCGGCTGACCTCCACCATCTGCGGCCCGCCGGCCAGCGGCCGGTCCGGCGCGGCCGGGTGCGGCACGCGGCCGGTGATCCCGCCGAGGCGGACCGAGCCGGTCTCGCGGGGCCGCGCCGGATCGCTGACGTCGTACTGCTTCAGCTCGCCGGTGCCCCAGCACGAGACGTACAGGAACCGGTCGTCGACGGACAGGTTGATGTCGGTGACCAGCGGCGGCACCGCGCCGAAGGGCTGCAGCGCGGGCGGGAGCTCCTCGGCCGGCGCCGGCTCGGCGGGGATGGTGATCACCTTGTCGGCCTGCCAGTCGCCGTTCTCGCGGTGCCAGCGCCAGACCGACGCCGACAGGTCTTCGGTGCTGACCACCACGCCGACGAAGCCCCAGGTCGCGCCGGGATCGTGCGACGGCCGCAGCTCCAGCACCATCTGGTGCTGCGCGCCGAGGTCCACGCGCTGCCGGTGGCGGCCCTCGGCCAGGTCCCAGAAGTGCAGGGCGTGGCCGTACTCGTTGTTCAGCAGCAGCTCGGGGACGACCCCGTCCTCGATCATCGAGGGCGTGCCCCACTCGCTGGTGATCAGGGTGTTCTGGTTGAGGTGCCACCAGGCGTCGTAGGCCAGGCGCTGCGGCCCGCGGTCGGTCTCCCACGCGCGCACGACGTCGAACGTGTCGTGGTCGAGCACCGCGATGCCGCCGGGTCCGTCGTCCCCGTTCGCGCCGCCGAGGCAGGAGAGGTAGATCCCGTCAGGGCCGCAGTGCAGCGTGTGCGGCCGGGAGTAGCCGGCCCCGGTCGCGAGCTCCTCGGCCGTCACGGTCCGCAACAGCCTCGGCTGCCGCGGGTCGGGATGGGTGTCGTAGATGTGCACGTTCGACGACCGCAACCCGGGTAGCAGCAGGTAGCGGCGCTGCAGGCCGTCCGTGTGGTGTCCGGCGTGGGCGAACGCGCTGCTGCACGCGTTCCAGCCGAAGTGGTGCAGTTCGTCGCCGCGGGTCGGCAGGTCGGCCCAGCCGACCACCCGGCCGAAGCTCGCCGACCCCGGATCGGTGTCGACGACCGTGAGCGCGTCCGGCTGCTGTCCGGACCGGTCGAACGCGACGACGTAGGCCAGGCGTTCGGCGGGCGCGGCGATGGCATCGCCCGGGCTGCGGTAGAAGGTGGGATCGAGCTCGTGTCCGGTTGGAGAACTCATCGCGTCTCCTCGACTGCAACGGCTTCGTCACCCAGCGTCTCGCCAACCGCACTGAGCGTCGAGGCCGTCCACATCGTAGGACCTGCACGCCCGCCGGACCGCGCTAAGCGGGTTGGTAGGTCAGGCAGTCGACGATGTCCCGCTGGTATCCGACGGAGATGCCCGGCGCCTGGCATTCGAGGTGGTCGTTGTACCGGCAGTCGGCCATCTTGCACGCCCCGACGTGGCCGATGGCGTTGGGGTCGCCGCCGTCGAACTCGCCGCCGACGAAGGTGTCGCACTGCGCGTGGGCCGGTTCGCCGATGGTGATGGCCAGGGCGTGGCAGTTGTGATCGTGGTTGAACGCGCAGTTCTCGGCCGTGCAGTTGTTCACCAGTGGCATTTCTGGCATTTCCATGCTTCCCCCCGGATCCGGTCGGTTGCCGAAGCGGTTCCCATGATGGACCGCGTCCGGCCGCCCGGCAGCGGATCCGGGGGCCCGTCAGCGGGCGGCGCGATGCCGCTCGCGGAGCAGGAAGCGCTGGATCTTGCCGCTCGGCGTTTTCGGGAGCTGCTCGACGAAGTGCACCGAGCGCGGATAGGCGTGCGCGGCGAACCTCCGCTTCACCAGCTGCTGGAGGTCCGCGACCAGCTCCTCGTCACCGGTCCGTCCCGCGCGGAGGACGACGTAGGCCTCCAGGACCTCGCCGCGCAGCTCGTCGGGCACGCCGATGACGGCCGCTTCGGCCACCGCGTCGTGGCGCACCAGGACGCTTTCGACGTCGAACGGCCCGATGCGGTAACCGGCCATGATGATCACGTCGTCGTCGCGGGAGGAGAAGAAGAAGGAGCCGTCGGCGTCCCGCGTCCCGGCGTCGCCGGTGAGGTACCAGCGGCCATCGGCGGAGAAACGCTCGGCGGTCTTCTCCGGCGCGGCGGCGTAGCCGGTGAACCACATCAGCGGGCTGTCGGCGACGTGGAACGCGATGCGCCCCGCGGTGCCCGCGGGCGCCGGCTCGTCCCGGTCGTCGTGCAGCACCTCGGCGGACCAGCCAGGCAGGACGCCGCCCATCGAGCCGGGCTTGACCGGCTCGCGAACGCCGTCGGCCCAGGCGTTGACGACGACCATGCCGTGCTCGGTCTGCCCGTAGTGGTCACGCACCGCGACGCCCAGCCGCTCCTCGGACCAGGACACGACCTCCGGCGTCAGCGGCTCGCCCGCCGAGGACGCGCGGCGGAGCCGGATTCCCTCGGGCACGCCCGCCGGATCGGTGCGCAGGCTGCGGTAAACCGTTGGCGCGGCGGCGAAGTTGGTGACGCCGAACTCGCGGATGACCTGCCAGGTCAGCGCGGCCGAGAAGCCCGCGTGCAGCAGGATGCTCCGGCGACCGGCCGCCAGCGGGCCGAGGATCGCGTAGTACAGGCCGTACGCCCAGCCCGGGTCGGCGGCGTTCCAGAACACGTCGTCGGCCCGGACGTCGAGCCCGAACTCCAGGTACGCCTGGAACGAGGCCAAGGCCTTGATCGGCACCGGAACGGCCTTCGGGGTTCCGGTGGTGCCCGAGGTGAACAGCTGGACCAGGATGCCGTCCCCGCCCCGGCGGACGGATTGCGCGGTCGGCTCGTCGCCGCTGTACCGGCCGAGCAGCCCGGCGACGGTCGGCTCGTCGGCGGCGTCCCCGGCGACGACGATCCGCCACGGCGCGTCGGCCGGGATGTCCTCGCCCGGCTCCAGCTTGGCGCGCTGGTCCTGGTCGACCACGACGACCTTCGCGCCGCTGGCGTTGAGCCGCAGGGCGATGGCGGGCGGCGCGAAGGCGGTGAACAGCGGCACGTGCACCGCACCGCGGCGCCAGATGCCCAGCAGCGCCACGACCAGGTAGGCGGACTTGCCCATCAGCACCGCGACCGCGTCGCCCGGCTCGACGCCCAGGTCGGCGAGCGCGGCGGCGAAGCGCGCCGAGTCGCGGCGCAGCTCGCCGTAGGTGAGGTCCCGGCTGGTCAGGTCCGCCTCGACGACGGTGCAGGCCACGGCGTCCGCGGGGTGATCGTCGCACAGCAGGTCGGCCGCGCACGCGTCCGGCGAGCCGAACCTGGCGAGCAGTTCGGCCACCCGTTGCGGCGGCGTCGTCCCTGGTGCGGCGGTCGGCTCGATGCTCACGAATGCCCCTTCCCGCCGCTTGCTCCTTTGCCGCGGCGTAGCCGGGCGTTATGCTCCGCGCCACACATCAGTCCGCGATACCCCCGGAAAGGGGTGAAGGGATCGTGTACTTGCGCCCGGATGACGGGAACGCCTTCCGGCAGGCCGTGCGGGTGGTGCGGCAGCGGGCCGACGTGCCGGTCGCCTTCGGTGGGCAGGTCGCGGCGGGTTCCCTGCACCTCTCGGAGTTCGCCGGCGTGCGCACGGCCGCGCTCAAGGGCCTCCAGGTGCGCGCCGCGGCGGGTCTCGGCGGGCAGGTCATGACCTCCCGGCGCCCGGGCGCGGTGAGCGATTACGGGTCCGCGGTGACGATCAGCCACGACTACGACGTGCCCGTGCTCGCCGAGGGCATCTGTTCGGTGGCCGCCGCGCCGGTGACGGTGCACGGTTCCGTTCGCGGGGTGCTCTACTGCGCCGCACGTGGCGTGGTCCCGCTCGGCGACCGGGTGCTGGACACCATGGTCGACACGACCCGCTGGCTGGCCGGCGAGATCGCCGTTCGCGACGAGGTGGACCGGCGGCTGCAACTGCTGGACGTGGCGGACGCCGACAGCACGGCGCTTCGCGACAGCGTGGCGATCGAGGGGGTTCGCGAGCTGCACGCCGAGTTCCGCGCCATCGCCCAGGGACTCGACGACGCGGTCCTGCGCGACCGGCTGCACCGGGCGTGCGAGCGGCTGGCGCACCTCACCGACGCCCGGGACGCCGCCGATCCGCCTGCGTTGTCGCCGCGCGAGCTGGACGTGCTCTCGCAGATCGCGCTCGGCTGCAGCAACGCGGAAACGGCGCGGAGGCTCTCGCTGAAACCCGAGACCGTCAAGGCATATCTGCGCAGCGCCATGCGCAAGCTGGACGTGCACACCCGGCACGAGGCGGTCGTCGCCGCCCGGCGGCGCGGCGCGCTGCCCTGATTCCCCTGCGCGGCCCGGGAACGGTTGCGCGGCCGCTGTTGCGGGTACGTGGTGCGTGTTCCTGTGCGGCGAGGGAAATTGCGATGTGCCGGTTGTTCGGTTTGTCGGCCGCGCCGCAGCGCGTGCAAGCCACGTTCTTGTTGCTGGAGGCGCCGGACAGCCTGGCGCAGCAGAGCCGCCGGGAACCCGATGGCACGGGGCTGGGAATCTTCAGCGCCGATGGTGAACCGGAGGTCGACAAGCGCCCGCTGGCCGCCTACGAAGACCGGGCGTTCGCCGAAGAGGCCAAGCACTGCCGCTCGGTCACCTTCATCGCGCACATCCGCTACGCCTCGACCGGCGCGCTGGAGCAGCGCAACACCCACCCCTTCCAGCAGCACGGCCGGTTGTTCGCGCACAACGGCGTGATCGGCGATCTCCCGGCGCTGGACACCGAACTCGGCGACCACCGCGGGCTGGTCACGGGCGAGACGGACTCGGAACGCTTCTTCGCACTGGTCACCAAGCACATCGACGCCAACGGCGGTGCAGTCGGGGCCGGGATCGCGGCCGCGGCGCGGTGGGTCGCGGACTCGCTCCCGGTGTACGCGCTCAACCTGGTGCTCACCACGCCGACCGAGCTGTGGGCGCTGCGCTACCCCGACACCCACGAGCTGCACGTGCTGCAGCGCGCGGCGGGCGGACAGCACGGCGACCGCTACCTGGACCACACCAGTTCCGCCGGGCGCATCCGCACCCGCAGCGGGCAGCTGGCCAAGGCCCCGGCGGTGGTGGTGGCCAGCGAGCGGATGGACGAAGATCCCGGCTGGCAGGAGATGCGGGCCGGGGAGCTGCTGCACGTCGGCCGCGATCTCTCGGTCACCCGGCGGATCGTCCTGGAGCACCCACCTCGCCGCCCGCTGTCGCTCGCCGATCTCGGTGCGCACGCGGCGGCGTCGCAGGCCTGACCCGACTCGGGTTACCGCGGGACGGTCGCGCCCGAGAGGCCGACGGCCTCCTCGACCGTGGTCGCGTAGGTGAACCGGTCGGCGACGTCGAGCATCTCCAGCAGGCGGTCCACGACCCTGTTCTGGGAGAGCAGAACCAGGTGCACCCCGCGCATCAGGGCGCGGTGCGCGGCCTCCAGCAGCACGACCGCGCCGTGGGTGGACAGGAAGGACAGCCTGGACAGGTCCAGGACCGCGGTGCCGGTGGTGGCCGAGAGGTGCGCACGCACCGCGTCGGCGAAGTTCGTGGCGCTGTTCATGTCCAGGATTCCGGCCGTTTCGAGGACGACCACGCCGGGCGCGGGGCTCGTGGTGCGCAGTCGCAGCCCTCCTGGCGCGTGGTCGTCGATGCCGCGTTCGGTGCGCGGGGCGGGGATGAAGGACATGTGCGGCCTCCCCAATGCTCGGGATTCGGGCTGTCGGCCACGTCGCGGAGAACCCCGGCGGGCCGCCCTCCACGCTACGGACAAACCCTAGATCACCAGGCAAAATGACCCTTCGAGCGCATCACAGCACGAAGGGTGTTCGCCCCTCGTCCGCGCCCCACGATCGGGCGACGGCGGCCGTCACGGTCAGCTCGCGGGGCTGCTCCGGGTGCGGCGGGTCGGCGTCGCCGTGGCCGGGTCCTCCGGCCACGGGTGCTTCGGGTAGCGCCCGCGCAGTTCCGCACGGACCTGCCGGTAGCCGTTGCGCCAGAACGAATCGAGATCGGCCGTGACCGCCGCCGGGCGCCCGGCCGGCGAGAGCAGGTGCAGCACCACCGGCACCCGGCCGTCGGCGATGCGCGGCACGTCCTGCCAGCCGAAGACCTCCTGCAGCTTCACCGGCAGGGCGGGCCGGTCGCCCTGGTAGTCCACCTTGATCCGGAAGCCGGAGGGGACCTCGATCCGGTCCGGCGCGAGCTCGTCCAGGCGTCCCGCCGCGGACCACGGGATCAGCCGCCGCAGCGCGGCGCCCGCCGGGATCCGCAGGTCGGCCCGCCGCCGCGCGGCCGAGAGTTCCGGCTCCAGCCATTGGTCTACTATGGACAGCAGTGTTCCGTCGTCGGTGGCGGGCCAGGGATCGCCGAGGGCGGCGTGCAGGAACCCGAGCCGCTGCCGCAGCCGTCGCGCGTCGTCGTTCCAGGACAGCAGTTCCAGCCCCTCGGCGCGCAGGCCGGCCAGCAGCGCCTGCCGGACCTCGGCGACGTCCGGGTCGCGGATCTGCCTGCTGCTCAAGGTGATCGCGCCGAGCCGCTCGACGCGGACCGCCCGCACATCGCCGTCCGCCCAGCCGATCTCGTCGCTGGTCGTCACCAGCGCAGGCGCCGCGCTGCGAGCCAGCGCCTCGTCCGCGGGCGCGGCCAGCCGGACGACCCCGGAGGCGCTTCCCGGCGCCCGGTCCGCGACGGCCACCGCGAGCCATTCCGATTCGCGCAACCCCGGGTTGCCAGGCAACTCCACCGCCGTCCCGGACGCCATCAGGTACACCGCGGAGCCGGAACCCCGGCGCCTCGCCAACCTCTCGGGCTGCGCCAGCGCGACGACGAGCGCCGCATCGTCGCGCGCGGAGGTTCCGGGATGCGGCTGCACCGAACCGCGCAGCCTGCGGACCTCGCGCCGCCACCGATCGCTGCCCGGCGCGCCCCGGCGCAGCCGGGAAAGCGCCGTGGTGACGTCGATTTCGCTGGTCAGCGCATCGTTGTCGAGCAGGGCGACGACCTCGGTGGTGATGCCGGTGCCGGCCAGTTCGCGGCCGTCGAGCAGGGCCCGGGCCAGCCTCGGGTGCAGACCGAGCTCCGCCATCCGGCGACCCCGGGCGGTGACCGCGTCGTCGGCCAGCGCGCCGAGCCCGCGCAGCACCTCGCGCCCTGCGGCCAGCGCACCGGCGGGCGGCTCGTCCCACCACGTCAGCGCCGACCCGTCCGGCGTTCCCCAGCACGCCAGCTCCAGGGCGAGCCGGGTCAGATCGGCCGTCCGGATCTCCGGTTCCGGGTACGCGGGCAGCGTGCTGTGCTCGTGCTCCGGCCAGCACCGGTACACCACGCCGGGCCCCTGCCGGCCGGCGCGGCCCGCCCGCTGGTCGGCGACCGCAGCCGACACCCGGACCGTCGCCAGCCCGGCCAGGCCGCGCCGGTTGTCCACCCTCGACACCCGGGACAGCCCAGAATCGACGACGGCGCGCACCCCGGGCACGGTCAGGCTCGACTCGGCGACCGCCGTGGCCAGCACCACGCGGCGCCGCTTCCCCACCCGCAGAGCCGAATCCTGCTGCGCGTGCGGCAGTCGTCCGTGCAGCGGCAGAACGTCCACATCGGACTCGCCCAGCTGGTTCGCGACGCGGCGGATCTCGCCGGCACCGGGCAGGAACGCCAGCACGTCGCCGTCCTGCTCAGCGAGCGCGGTGCGCACCGCCCGCGCCACGCACGCCTCGATCCGCTCCCCGCGCGTCGGCGGCAGGTACGAGGTCCGGACCGGATGGGTCCGCGCGTGCGCCTCCAGCACCGGTGCGCCGCCGAGCAGCTCCGCGGCCCGACCGGCTGCCACCGTGGCCGACGTCGCCAGCACCCGCAGGTCCGGGCGCAGCCCGTCCCGCGCGTCCAGCAGCAGCGCCAGCAGGAGGTCCGCGTCCAGGTGCCGCTCGTGGCATTCGTCGAGCATCACGACGTCGACGCCGCTCAGCTCGGGATCCGATTGCAGCCGCCGCACCAGCAGGCCGGAGGTCACCACCTCGACGACCGTCGCCGCGCCGCGACGGCGCTCGCCCCGCACCGAGTAGCCCACGCGCTGCCCGAGCTCCTCGCCGAGCAGGCTCGCCATGCGCTCCGCCGCGGCCCGGGTCGCCAGTCGCCGGGGCTCCGCCACCACGACGCGAAACCCCTGCTCCGCCAACGCCAACGGCACGAGCGTCGTTTTCCCGGTGCCGGGCGGCGCCACCAGCACCGCCGTGCCGTGCTCCGCGAGAGCACGGGTGACGTCGTCGAGCACGGCACGCACGGGAAGATCGGGGAAGTCGAGCATAACGGCCCCATCTTGCCATCCCGGCCTCGCAGTTCGATTGACGCACAGAAGTTCGGCGGATACGTTGCCGGGAAACCACCGCGCCGAACGGGAATGGCACCTTGGGACGACTCGCGGACGCCGACAGCGCCGCCCGGAAGCAACGGCAGCTCGCCGGCGCGCCGAACGCGGCGGACTTCTCCGAGGCACTGGCCCGGGGCCTGGCCGTGCTCGCGGCCTTCGACGGCGAGAACCGGCGGCTGACGCAGGCCGACCTGGCGCGCAAGCTCGACCTGTCCCGCGCGACCGTGCGGCGCGCCGTGCTGACCCTCGAACACCTCGGCTACGTCCGCGCCGAAGGCCGCGCGTACGAACTCAGCCCGCGAATCCTGCGGCTCGCAGCCGGATATCTGACCTCGAACGTCACCGGCGCGCTCATGCAGCCGGTGTGCGACCGGATCTGCGCGCGGCTGCAGGAGGCGTGCTCCGTCGCCGTGCTCGACGGAGCGGACGCCGTCGTGATCGCCCGCGCGGTGCCGAACCAGCTGATCCAGGTGGGCAGCGGCATCGGTTTCCGGACTCCGGCGAACATCTCCTCCCTCGGCAAGGTCCTCCTCGCGCACCTGCCGGAGCAGGAGCGCCCCGGCGCGCTCGACGCGGCCGGGGCCCGGGCCGGTGCCCTCGACGGGATCGAGCGCGACGGGTACTGCTACGTCGCGAACGACGTGGAGCCGGGCGCCCATTCGATCGCCGTGCCCCTGCGCCGGTGGGACGGGCGGGTGATCGCGGCCCTGCACGTCGGGTGCAACATCGAGCGGATCTCACCCGAGGCCATGCACGGTGACGTCCTGGCACTGCTGCGGGAGGCGGCCGACGAGCTGCACGCCCAGCTCATCTGAGCGCCTGTCCGTCAGCCGAGGCGGTCGGCCATGAGCTCGCCCGCCATGATCGCCGCGAGGTTGGTGTTCGCGCGGGGAACCGTCGGGAAGATCGACGCGTCGACCACGCGGAGCCCCTCCACGCCCAGCACCCTGCAGTCGGGATCGACCACCGTCGCCGGATCCGACGGGCTTCCCATCCGGCACGTGCTGGTCGCGTGCTGCGCGTCGGCCGCCGTCGCGAGCAGGTAGTCGTCCAGCTCCGCGTCGTCGTCGACGGCCGCGAGCAGCGTCTCGTTGAGCCGGTCCGGCGAGAACGCCGTGATCGCCGCGACCTCGTCGCCGCGCACCAGCTCGACCAGGTGGCGGATGCCGCTGCGCAGCCGCGCCAGATCCCGCTCGTCGGAGAGCATTCGTTCGCGCACCTCCGGCTGCGCCGTCGGGTCGGTCGAGGTCAGGCCGACCGATCCGCGCGAGTAGACCTGGTTGTTCCACACGCCGAAGGACCCCGCGCCGAAGCGGACGTCGGCGATCTCCATCGCCAGCACGCTCTGGTTGGCCGCGATGACCATCATGTCGTCGGCCTGGGCCGCCGGGTGGTCGCTGGTGTATCGGATGCAGACGTTCGTGTGCCGGTCGTCGGGCGTGCGCACCGCCGATTCCTCGTTCAGCGGGATGCCGACGAAGACCACCGGGTGGTCCTGCAGGCCCTGGCCGACCGGCAGGTCCCGCAGCACGTCGATGTCCAGCGAGCGCAGGTGGGCGGCCGGGCCGATGCCGGATCGCAGCAGGATCGCCGGCGTGTGGATCGCACCGGCGCTCAGCACGACCTGGCCCGCGTGCTCGCGGCGCATCGTCCCGTCGACGAGGACCTCCACGCCGACCGCTCGCCCGCCGGACACGATGACCCGGTCCACGACGGCGTCGCCGCGGATCACGAGGCCGGGCAGCGCCCTGGCCGGTTCGAGGTAGGCGTCGTTGGTGGACACCCGGCGGCCGAGCCGCGAGTTGATCGGATACGGCGAAATCCCCGTCGCACCAGGGGCGTTCACATCGGCGGCCCACCCGTGCCCCGCCGTCAGCGCGGCCCGGTGCAGCGCCGCGTCCACCGCGCCCCACTCCGCCTCGGGCGTCCGGTAGACCGGGATCGGGCCGCCGCGCCCGTGGTACGGGGCGTCGCCGAACTCCTCGTCGTCCTCCAGCTTCGCGAAGTACGGCAGCACGTCCCGGGGAGCCCAGCCCTCGCACCCCGCGCGGGCCCAGTCCTCGAAGTCCGCCATCGGCGGGCGGATCGCGATCTGCCCGTTGATCGCCGAACTGCCGCCGACCCCGCGGCCGCGCCAGAACGGCTCCGGAGCCTGCTTCTCGGTCCGCGCCGCGGTGAGCCCCTGCCACATGAGGTGCCGCCCGGCGTCGGGATCCAGCAACGCGCGCATCGGGTTCGGCGACCGCCACACCTCCGGCATCTCGGCGGAGCGGTAGTCCGGGCCGGCCTCCAGGAGCAGCACCCGCCTCCCCCGCTCCGCGGCCCGGACCGCCAGGGCGGACCCCGCGGAACCGGCCCCGACCACGATCAGATCCCAGCCGCCCTCAGCCACCGTTCCTCCAAAAGTTCGATTACCGCACTTATGTGCGCTATTTCGGAGACGGTACGACCATCCGGCCGGACGCCGCAACGGATTTCCTCGCCGGTGTCCGCTGGTTACGCCGCCGTGCGTGTTTTCCGTTGCCATGGCAGCACAAAACGCGCACGTGCCACCCACTTGCGGCAACGTTTCCTCCTGAGCCGACCCTGCCCGGCGGTGTGCGCGTCAGGGCTTGCGCAGCACTCCGCCGTGGTCCGCCCCGTTCGCTACACCGTCTCGCGGCTGGCTTGGAGGGAAGCCGGGTCGCGGCGAGCGGCCATGCGGGCCAGCCGGCGGACGCCGAGGAAGACCGCGGCCGCAAACAGCAGGTAAGCGGGCACGAGCAGCAGAGCGTCGGGCGTGGTCATCTCGGCCGACCACCCCGCGTCCCGGCGTTCGCCGTCCAGGACGACGCGCTGCACGGTGAGGAACGTCAGGTGGGTCGCGACGCTCGTCCACAGTGAACCGGTGGCGCCACGCGCGGCGATCAGCGCGATGCCGAAAACGGTGAGCAGGATCAGGTAGGACACCGGGTCCTCGCCCTCGGGCGCCCAGCCAATGGCGCCGGGCGATCCGCCGCCCAGCACCGCGACCCCTGCCGCGACGAAGGAAGCCCCCGCGGGGACGACCAGGAAGATCGCCGTGGTGCCGACGGCCGCCGCCCATCGCCCGAACCGCGATCGCAGGGTGCACCAGGCGTGCCCGCGCAGCGTCAGCTCCTCCGGCAGCGCCTCGAGCAGGAACGCGACGATCGCGTTGGTGACGAGGAAGACCGCCAGGCTCCCCAGATCCAGGGCAGTCCACCGCAGCCAGCCCGCTGCGGACCCGGCGCCGAACACGATGGCAGCGCTGCCCGCGGTCACGACGCACCCGAGCAGGAAGCCCCGCAGCCCGCGCAGGTCCGCCGTCAGCCCCAGCCCTCGCAGCCCGCCACGGCGCCGCCACAGCAGGACGACGACAGGCACCGCGATCAAGCTGGTCAACACCGCAGGCAGAAGCCGCGCAGCGAATCCGTCGTCGCCGGTCGCCGGCGCTACCGCCGTCGCGACACCCAGCGCGAAAGCCATCGCGATCGGGCCGAGCACGGCGCGCCCGAGCACCGCGAGCGCGCCAGGACGGTGCACGATCATGTTCCCTCGCTCCTTTCCGGTTTCCGTTGCGCCTTCGGGAAGAGCAGGTCCAGGTGGGCCTCGACGCGCGGACCGAGGAATCCCGCGCGCTCGGACTCGTCGAGGACCAGCGACTGCACGACGAGCCCGTCGATGACCGCGAGCAGCCCGGCCGCCGCCGCCACCGGGTCGGCGGCCGGGCTGAGCTCACCGCTCTCGCTCGCACGCCGGAGGATCTGCGCGAACGCCTCGCGGAGCCCTTCGTCCACCTCCGCGGCGAAGCTCATGAGCGACGGCCGCGTGGTCGCCTCGGCGGAGAACGCCAGCCACACGCGGGCGTCGCGGCTGAGGCGCTCGTCGACCGGCAGCCAGAGGTCGATCAGCGCGCGCAGCACCGAGCGGGCGGGCCCATCGAAGCCCACCGCCGCCGCGCGCCCCTCCACATCGCGGCAGATGTGGCGGAACGCCTCGACGATGAGCTGCTCCTTGCTCCGGAAGTAGTACTGGACCTGTGCGAGGGACACGCCCGCCGCGGTGGCCACCGCGCGCATGCTGACGGCCGGGATCCCGCCCCCGTCGATCAGGTCGAGCACCGCGCCGATCAGGTGCGCTCGCCGCTCGGCGGCGCGGCCCTCGACCGTCACCCCTGCCGACCGCGCGCCGACCGGCCGATCATCATCGCGAGACCCACCACGATCTCGATGGCTCCCACCACGAGCAGGACGACCCCGACCTTGCTCGGCGAGACCACCGGCAGCTCGATCCCGCCCGTCGTCGCCCACAGCACGGCACCGATCAGCGCCAGGACCACGCCGCTGACGAGGGTCCTGCGCGCGGCACGAGCGCCGCTTTCGATCTTCTCAACATTGCCCATACGATCGTATGGTACAGGCGTACTGTACGACGTATAGGGCACCCCGGGCGGGCCCTTCGGTCGATCGCGGGATGCGGGTCACGACGAGGTGGCCGCCTAGCACGACGCAGGACCCGACGGCAAATCGCGCCCCGAAAATCCAGATCATGAAACGATGTCGGATTCCTCGGCCGGCTGCTGCATCGTGGCGTCCGAAGGGCGCGCACGCATCGGATTCCCGCGCGCCGACACCGCGAAAGGCAAGACATGTCCGAGAACGACAACGCCCCCGAGAACAACGACCTCGGGCTGCCGGAGAAGCCCGGGCAGAAGCGACGGGGCGTCCTGCTGGGCCTGGCCGCGCTGGTGGTGATCGCCGTCGTCGCGGTGGTCGTCGTGGTGCAGGGCGGCTCGACCGACACCGCGGCCGGCCGCACCAAGGTGCGCATCGGCGTGACCGACGCCAGCAAGTCGTACTGGAAGACCTACAAGGACCTCGCCGCCGCCCAGGGCATCGACCTCGAGACGGTCAACTTCAGCGACTACCACCAGGCCAACCCGGCGCTGTCGCAGAAGCAGATCGACGTGAACCTCTTCCAGCACCTGCTCTTCCTCGCCAACTACAACGCGTCCAATTCGGACACCCTCACCCCGATCGGCTCCACCTACGTCGTGCCGCTGAGCCTGTACTCCCGCAAGCACACCAACGTCGCCGACGTCCCGCAGGGCGGCACCGTCGCGATCCCGAACGACCCCACCAACCAGGCGCGGGCGCTGCTGGTCCTCCAGCAGGCCGGGCTGATCAAGCTCAGGGACGGCGGGACCGTGCTCGCCACCCCGGCCGACATCGACGCCGTGGCCTCGAAGGTGACCGTCACCCCGGTCGACGCCGCGCAGACCGTCGCGTCGCTGCCGTCGGTGGACGCGGCGATCATCAACAACAACTTCGCCCTCGACGCCGACCTCGACCCGAGCAAGGCGCTGTTCGGCGACGACCCCGACAGCCCGGCCGCCGCGCCCTACATCAACGCGTTCGTCGTCCGCGCCGAGGATCGGGACAACCCGACCTACCACAAGCTCGTCGAGATCTACCGGGACAAGCGCGTCTCCGGGCAGGCCGAGGCCGACTCGAAGGGCACGTCGGTGCTCGTCGACCGCCCGCAGGCCGAGCTGGAGGGCATCCTGGCCGACCTCACCCAGACCGTGAAGGCCGCCAAGTGAGCACGGGATCCCCGCTCATCGAGTTCCGCGGCGTCGGCAAGACCTTCGGCTCCGGCGACCGCGCGGTCACCGCGCTGGCGGACGTCGACCTGACCATCGACGCCGGCGAGGTGTTCGCGATCATCGGCTACTCCGGGGCGGGCAAGAGCACCCTGGTCCGGCTGATCAACGCGCTGGAACCGGTCAGCGCCGGGCGGGTCGTCGTCGGCGGCACCGACATCACCGGCCTGCCCGAGCGGCGGCTGCGCGAGGTCCGGCTCGGCATCGGCATGATCTTCCAGCAGTTCAACCTGCTCCGCTCGCGCACCGTGTTCGGCAACGTGGCCTACCCGCTGAAGATCGCGGGCTGGGACAAGCGGCGGCGCGAGGAGCGGGTCGCGGAGCTGCTGCGGTTCGTCGGCATCGCCGACAAGGCCTGGCACTACCCCGACCAGCTCTCCGGCGGGCAGAAGCAGCGGGTCGGCATCGCCCGGGCGCTGGCGACCAACCCGGAGATCCTGCTCGCCGACGAGTCCACCAGCGCACTCGACCCGGAGACCACCGGCGAGGTGCTGCGGCTGCTCAAGCGGGTCAACACCGAGCTCGGGGTGACCATCGTGGTGATCACCCACGAGATGGAGGTGGTCCGGGAGATCGCCGACCGGGTGGCGGTGCTCGACGCCGGGCGCGTCGTCGAGCAGGGCAGCGTGGTGGACGTGTTCTCCGCGCCCAAGACCGCGATCACCCGCCGGTTCGTCGAGACCGTGCTGCACGACCAGCCCGATGGCGAGAACCTCGCCAGGCTGCGCGCCCGGCACGACGGCCGGCTGGTGACCGCGAGCATCCGCGACGACCGGCGGATCGGCGCCGTGCTGTCCAACGCGCTGGGCAGGCACGGCGTCCGGTTCGAGATCGTCTACGGCGGGATCAAGGAGCTCGGCGGCGAGTCGCTGGGCAGGCTGACGCTGGAGCTCAACGGCGCGACCGACGGCGTCGACGCGCTGATCGCCGAGCTCCGCGAGATCACCGAGGTGCAGGAGCTGGTGGCGTGAACATCGACTGGGCGACGATCGGGCCGGTGCTGCTCACCTCGATCGGCCAGACCATCTGGATGGTGCTGGCCACGATGCTGATCGGCGGTTTCCTCGGCCTGGTGCTCGGCATCCTGCTCTACACCACGCGGGCGGGCGGGATCCTCGCCAACCGCTTCGTGTTCGTGGTGCTGAACGTGCTGGTGAACATCATCAGGCCGATCCCGTTCATCATCTTCATCACGGCGATCGGCCCGCTGACGATCCAGGTCGTCGGCACCACCCTGGGCACCACCGCGGCCACGTTCGCGCTGACCGTGGCGGCCACGTTCGGCATCTCGCGGATCGTCGAGCAGAACCTGGTGACCATCGACCCCGGGGTCATCGAGGCGGCCCGCGCGATGGGGGCGAGCCCGCTGCGGATCATCGTGGGCCTGCTGGTGCCCGAGGCGCTCGGGCCGCTGATCCTCGGCTACACCTTCGTGTTCGTCGCGGTCGTCGACATGACGGCCGTCGCGGGCGCGGTCGGCGGCGGCGGGCTCGGGGACTTCGCCATCACCTACGGCTACCAGCGCTTCGAGTGGGGCATCACCGCGATCGCGGTGCTGATCATCATCGTGCTGGTGCAGGTTGCCCAGTACCTGGGCAACCTGCTGTCCCGCAAGGCGCTGCGCGGCTGATCAGCCCGGTGAGCGCTCGTTCCGGCGGGCGCTCACCGGCGCGTCGGCGTCCAGGCGCTCCGCGATGAGGTCCAGCAGCGAGTCCACCTCGGCCCGGTCGTAGCCGGTGCCCGGCTCGGGCTGCGCGCGGAACGCGACGGATTGCACGTCGCGCGAGGTCAGCGTGTCGGCGCCGCGCAGGGCGTCGGCGATGCGGTCCAGGAAGTCATCGACCTCGTCCTCGTCGTAGCCGTGCTCGTTGCCGGCGGAACCGTGCAGCACCACGCTGCCGATCGCCTCCGGGGTGAGCTGCGGCGTCCCGGCGACCAGCGCGCGCGGGAAGGCACGGGCGATCGGCATCCGCTGTGCCGGGACGGCCTGCGGCCGCTGCCGCGGGGTCATGTTCTTGATCATCGTGGAGACCATGACGAGGAAGGCGAAGACGCTGGCCTCCTGGTAGCCCGGCCGGCCCGGCCCCGGCGGGTTGAACCGGGCACCCAGCACGTCCTGCGCGGTCAGCGTGTCGGCCCCGCGGAGGGTGGCTTCGACACGGTCCATGAACGCATCGACCTCGGCCTTGTCCAGCACGTTCTGCTGCGCCGCCGAACTGCTGAACACCTCGACGTGCCCCGGCTGTACGGCCTCGCCGCGCCGGGGCGCCGGCTCCACGCCCGGGGTCGCGCGCCGGACCACGGTCTTCTGTTCGCTCACCGCGCCGGCCTGCTTCTCGCGGCGCTCGGACTCCCGCACCTCGCGCTTCATCAGGGTCAGCGCGATCTGGTCCAGGAACTCGGCGACCTGGGCCTTCTTGTAGGACCGTCCGGGCCTGCCCGGGCTGAACCGCGCCGTGAGCACGTCGCGTGCGGTCACCAGCCGCTTCCCGCGCAGCGTCGCCTCGACGCGTTCGAGGAGTTCGTCCACCTCGCGCTCGTCGTAGCCGCGGTTGCGCCGCCAGCTCCTGGCGAAAGCAACGTTGCGCACGTCGTCGGGGGTGAGCATCCTCGAGCCTCCAGGGCATGTGCCGCCAACTTTCGGACGCATGCCCGGCGTTGACCGCCCGAGCCCCCGACCGCCCGTTCTGCGCGAACAGCTTGCCCGGGGCGGCGCGCGAGATCAACCCTTCCGGACACCCTCGAAATGGGGCGTTCGTCGCACGCTGCGCCGAGCACCCGGCCGACTGCGGACAGTGGCCCCGGCGGCTGCACCCGAACGGTCCAACCCACTTGATCGTCCACTGAGGACCAAACGCGTGGTGGCCCGCGCCGCGCCCGCGCGCCAGGATGGGAAGCACCGAACGCGCGAACACCGGAGGACTCCATGACCGACAACCCGGGCGAGCAGCCGAAGATCCTGCGATCGCCCAAGCGGGTGCGCACCTACCTCGGCGGGCGGCTCGTCGCGGACTCCAGGCGCCCGATGCTCGTGTGGGAGCACCCCTACTACCCGACCTACTACCTGCCGGCCGATGACGTCCAGGCGCAGCTGCGCCCGGCCGGCGGCACGCGCCGCGTCGACCGGCTGGGCGACGGAGACGTCCACGACGTGCTGGTCGACGGAGCTTCCGCCGAGGGCGCCGCCGTCCGGTTCCCGGACTCCTCCCCCACCCAGGGCCTGGTGCGGATCGACTGGGACGCGATGGACGAGTGGTTCGAAGAGGACGAGCCCGTCTACGTCCACCCGCGCGACCCGTACAAGCGGGTCGACATCCTGGCCGGCTCGCGGCACGTCGTCGTGCGCGTCGGCGGCGTCGTGGTGGCCGACTCGCGCCGCCCGCAGATCCTCTTCGAGACCGGCCTGCCGCCGCGCTACTACCTCCCGCTGGCCGATGTCCGGATGGACCTGCTGCGGCCGTCGGACCGGCGGACCCAGTGCCCCTACAAGGGGACCGCGTCGTACTGGCACGTGGTGGTCGACGGCACCGAGCACTCCGACATCGTCTGGGCCTACCGCACGCCGCTGCCGGAGAGCCAGAAGATCGCCGGCCTCGCCTGCTTCTACGACGAGCGGGTGGAGGTCACCATCGACGGCGAGGTCCAGGAGAAGCCGCACACGCCGTTCTCCTGACCCACGGCGACCGTCACCATGGACGATCGGGAAAATCGCTTTCGCCCCGGCCGGGCGGAATGCGAAGATCATCCCATGCCCGCATCCCGCCGCGAACTGCTGCGCTGGCAGTTCGACCTGACCTGGTCGCTGTTCGAGTTCCACCTGGAACGGCTGAGCCCCGAGGACTTCCTCTGGGAGCCCGCGAAGCTCTCCTGGACGATGCGCCGGGGCGAGGACGGGACGTGGGTGCCGGACTGGGCCGACGCCGAACCCGATCCCATCCCGGTGCCCACCATCGGCTGGATCACCTGGCACATCGGCTGGTGGTGGAGCGTGACCATCGACCATGCGCAGGGGGTGCCGCCGCGCGACCGGACCGAGGTCGAGTGGCCCGGCGCCGGGCAGCCGGCCATCGACTGGCTGCGCGGGCTGCGCGCGGACAGGCTCGCCGTGCTGGACGAGTTCACCGACGCCGATCTGGATGCCATCGCGTCGTTCCCCTGGCAGAACGATCCGGAGATGACCGTGGCGCACACGGTCGGCTGGGTCAACGCGGAACTGATGAAGAACGCCGCCGAGATCGGCCAGCTCCGCCTGGTGCGCGCCGCGTCGTGACCGGGGACGTCAGGCGAGCCGGGGCAGGACCTCGGCCGCCAGGCGCTCGGTCTGCTCGGCGTGGTCGAACATCGGGCTGAGCAGGATGCGCTGCGCACCGGCGGCCGCGACCGCGCGTAGCTCCCGCTCGCAATCCTCCGGGGCGCCAACCACTGCGGCGGCCTCGATGGTTTCGGAGCGGCGGCCGTAGAGGCGCTCCAGCTCGGTGTTCATCCGCTCCCGACCGCGCTCCGGCGAGTCGTCGACCGCGATGTAGACGCGCTTGGCGATCGGGAAGTCGGCAGGGTCCCGCTCCTGCTCGGCGAGCGCGGCCGCCACGGTCCGGACCTGGTCGGCGAACCGCTCGGTGGGCGACGACCCGGCGCCGAAGAAGCCGTTGCCGTGGCGGACCGCGCGCCGCAGCGCCGCCGGGCTGTTGCCGCCGAACCAGATCGGCGGATGCGGCTTCTGGAACGGCTTGGGCTCCATCGCGGCGTCTTCGAGCTGCCAGAACCGGCCGTCGAAGGTCACCCGCGGCCGCGTCCACAGCTGCTGCATCAGCTCCAGACCCTCGGTGAACCGGCCGACGAAACGCTCCGGCTCGACGCCGAACGCGGCGAACATCCGGCCGCGGCCGCCCGTCCCGACGCCGACCTCCAGCCGCCCCCGGGACATCTGGTCCAGCGTGCTCAGGCTCTTCGCGAGGTGCACCGGGTTGTGCAGGGTGGTCACCAGCACGGCGCAGCCCAGCCGCAGCCGGTCGGTGCAGGCCGCCGCGAAGGTCATCGTCTCGATCGGGCTCAGCTGCGGCTTGGTGCCCAGCACCTGCTCCTGGGTCCACGCGCTTTCGAAGCCGAGTTCCTCGACCCGCCTCAGGTAACCGGCGAAGCCGGCGGCGTCGAACTCGCCGTCTGCGAAGAACTGCGGGATCGAGATCGCGAACCTCATGCGGTGATCGTAGCCCCCGTTCAGCGGGGCGCGATGCCGTTGAGGAGCTCGCCGAGGAGGACGTCGAGCGCGGCGTCCGAGCCCTCTTCCGGGACCATGCCGCTGGCCGCCAGGCTGGCGAAGCCGTGCAGCCCGGCGAACACCGACAGGCCGATGCCCTCGGTCCCGCCGGCGTGCACGTCGCCGCTGCGCTGGCCGTCCACGATGACCGCGAGCATCGACGTGCCCAGCCGGTGACCCGCCGCGACCAGCTCATCGGAGGCGTCCGGCGCGTGCTTCCGGACGAACATCAGCTCGAGCAGTTCCGCGTCGTGCACGGCGAAGCGGACGTAGGCCCGGGCCAGCGCGGTCAGCCTGCGGCGGAACGGTCCCTCGGTGGCCGCGGCCGCGTCGAGTTCGGCGGTCAGGCGCTCGAACCCGCGCAGGGCGAGCGCGTTCAGCAGCGCCCGCTTGTCCTTGAAGTGCCGTCGCGGCGCGGCGTGGCTGACGCCGATGTCCCGCGCGAGTTCCCGCAGGGACAGGGCGTCGACCCCGCGCGTGCGCAGCGCGGTGGTGGCGGAGTCCAGCAACGCGGCGCGAAGGTCCCCGTGGTGATAACGACCTCCAGCCATGACCGGCAGCCTACCGTGGATGTTGACACCGGCAGCATTGTTGTCATTGTCAACTTTGTTGTCGATGACTACATTGGCGGCCATGCCTGCTTGGAACATCGATCGGATCCCCGACCTGACCGGCCGCACCGCGATCATCACCGGCGCCAACAGCGGCCTGGGCATCCACACGGCCCGCGCGCTGACCAGGGCCGGCGCGCACGTGGTGCTCGCCGTCCGGGACGTCACCAAGGGCGCGGCGGCGGCGGCCGCGCTCCCCGGCAGCCACGAGGTCCGCCGCCTCGACCTCGCCGACCTCGCCTCGGTGCGGGAGTTCGCCGACTCCTGGGACGGCGACGTCGACGTGCTGATCAACAACGCCGGGGTGATGATCCCGCCGGAGGGACGCACCAAGGACGGCTTCGAGACGCAGTTCGGCACCAACCACCTCGGCCACTTCGCGCTCACGAACCTGCTGCTCCCGCGCGTCACCGACCGCGTGGTGACCGTGGCCTCCACGGCGCACCGGTACGTCCGGGGCATCAACTTCGACAACCCGAACTTCACCGGCGCCTACGACTCGCGGCGCGCCTACGGCCAGTCGAAGCTGGCGAACCTGCTGTTCGTGCTGGAGCTGCAGCGGCGGCTCACCGAGGCCGGTTCGTCCGTGCGGGCACTCGCCGCGCACCCCGGCTACGCGGCCACGAACCTGCAGAGCCATTCCCCGAGCCCGGTGCTGCGCCTGCTCATGCGCGCCGGCAACCGGGTCGTCGCGCAGGACGCGAAGGCGGGCGCGCTGCCGACGCTCTACGCCGCGACGCAGGACCTGCCTGGCACGAGCTACCTCGGCCCGGACGGCCTGTTCGAGGTGCGCGGCGGTCCGACGCTGGTGAGCCGGTCGGCCGCGGCCAGCGATTCGGCGGCGGCGAAGAAGCTGTGGACGCTGTCCGAGGAGCTGACCGGAACCGGCTTCCCCCTCGCCAAGACGAGCTGAAAGCGGCTGGGCCACTGTGGACGAGTCCACAGTGGCCCAGCTGGTCAACTGCCGTCAGCCGAAGTTCGCGGACTCATCGGCCAGCCGGACCAGCAGCGGCGCCGGCTCCCAGCCGTCGTCGTGGAACTTCCGCAGTGCGGCCAGCACGTTCGCCGTGCCCACGGTGTTCGCGTAGTGCATCGGGCCGCCGCGGTGCCGGGGGAATCCGTAGCCCGCCAGGTACACCACGTCGATGTCCGAGGCGCGCAGCGCGATTCCCTCGTCGAGGATCCGCGCGCCCTCGTCCACCAGCGCGAAGACCAGGCGCTGCACGATCTCCTCCGCCTCGAAGCTGCGGCGCTGGGTGCCGTGCTTCTCGTGGTAGGACGTCAGCAGCTCATCGACGACCGGGCTCGGGATCGCCTCCCTGCTCCCGGACTTGTAGTCGTACCAACCCGCCCCGGTCTTCTGGCCGAACCGTCCCAGCTCGCACAGCGCGTCGGAGATCTCGTCGCGCGGCGAGTCGGGGTGCTCCGCGTAGCGGCGCTTGCGGATCGCCCAGCTGATGTCGTTGCCCGCCAGGTCGCCCATCCGGAACGGGCCCATCGCGAAGCCGAAGCCCTCGATCGCCGAGTCGACCTCGGCCGGCGACGCCCCGGCGCGCAGCAGCGCCATCGCGGCGTCCCGGTACTCGGCCAGCATCCGGTTGCCGATGAAGCCGTCGCACACCCCGGACACCACGGCGGTCTTGCCGACCCGCTGCCCCACCGACATCGCCGTGACCAGCACGTCGTCGGCGGTCTCGGCGCCGCGCACGACCTCCAGCAGCTTCATGACGTTGGCGGGGCTGAAGAAGTGCATGCCCACCACGTCGCCGGGCCGCCCGGTGACCGCGGCGATCGCGTCGACGTCGAGGGTCGAGGTGTTCGACG
Source organism: Saccharopolyspora sp. NPDC045941 (assembly GCF_056431445.1). NCBI lineage: Bacteria > Bacillati > Actinomycetota > Actinomycetes > Pseudonocardiales > Pseudonocardiaceae > Saccharopolyspora > Saccharopolyspora sp. NPDC045941. The sequence continues at coordinate 136,452 of NZ_JBWKKU010000004.1, read as the reverse complement.
CCAGGATCGCGCCGGGCTTGGCCGCCGCGTCCAGCTTGGTGAACACCTCGCGCTTGACGCCCATGTCCTCGAAGACCGCTTCGATGACCAGGTCGCTGTCGGACACGTCGGCGTAGTCGAGGCTCGGCGTCAGCAACGCCATCCGCCGTTCGAGCACCTCCGCCGTGAGCTTCCGCTTGTCGACCTGGGCCTGGTAGTTCCGGCGGATGATGCCCAGCCCGCGGTCGAGCGCCTCCTGGCCGGTTTCCACGATGACGACCGGGATGCCCGCGTTGAGGAAGTTCATCGCGATCCCGCCGCCCATGGTGCCGGCGCCGATGACGGACACCTTCTCGACCGAGCGCGACTGCGTCTCGCGCGGCACATCGGGGATCTTGCGGGCGGCCCGCTCGGCGAAGAACGCGTGCCGCAGCGCGGCGGACTGCGTGCCGCCCATCAGCTCCAGGAACGTCCGGCGCTCTTCGGCCAGCGCCTCGTCGAACGGCGCGGTCCCCGACAGCTCCACCAGCTTGAGGGCGGCCAGCGGCGCCTCGAACCCACGACTGCGGCGGCGCAGCGGCTCGCGCATCGCGCTGACCTCGTCCACGCCGCCGACGGCGAGGTCGCGGACCCTCGGCAGCGGCCGCACAGCGGCGATCTCGCGGGCGAACGCCGTCGCGGCCGTCACCACGTCGCCGTCCACGACCAGGTCGAGCAACCGCTGGCCTTCGACGCCCGCGAGCGCCTTGGCCGTACGCGGCTTGCCGCCGGTGATCATCTCGGCAGCCACTGCCGGTCCCACCGCGCGCGGCAGCCGCTGGGTGCCGCCGGCACCGGGGACGAGCCCGAGCGTCACCTCCGGGAGCCCGAGCTTGCTGGCGGCCGTGGCGACCCGGTAGTGCGCGCCCAGCGCGAGTTCCAGCCCGCCGCCGAAGCAGGTGCCGTCGATGGCCGCCACGACCGGCTTGCCTGCGGCGTCCAGCGCGGCGATGACGTCCACGAGCGTCGGCTCCGCCGCGGACTTGGGCGTCCCGAACTCGGTGATGTCGGCGCCCGCCGAGAAGAAGCCCGGACGGCCGGTCAGCACGACGGCTTCGACGTCGGCGGATTCCAGGGCCCGGCCCAGATCCCGCACGATCCCCTCGCGCAGGGCGTGCCCGAGCCCGTTGACCGGTGGGTTCTCGATTCGGATGATCGCGACGGGACCGTCGAGGGCGTACTCGGTGGACATGCAGCAGACCCGCTTTCTGGTAGTGCGTCGTTCTCTTCGGCTCAACGGCCCTGGAATTCGGCCGCGCGCCGCTCCACGAAGGACTGGATGCCCTCCCGGAAGTCCTCGGTTGCGAACACCTTCTCACGAATTCGCGGGATTTCGGCGATCGCTGCCCGCTCCGCCGCATCGACGAAGGTCAGCGCCGCCTCCTTGGTCGCCCGGATGCCCAGCGGCGCGTTCCGGCAGATCAGCTTCGCCAGCTCGATCGCGCGGTCGACGTGCTCGCCGAACGGCACGACCTCCTGCACGAACCCGATCTGCAGGGCGCGCTGCGCGTCGAACTCCTCGCACAGGAACAGGTGGTACATCGCGTTGCCCCAGCCGGTCCTGGTCAGGTACCGGAAGTGCGCGCCGCCCAGCGGCGCGATGCCCCGCTTGGCCTCGATCTGCCCGAACCGGGCGGTGTCCGCGGCGACCACGATGTCCGCGGCCAGCATCAGCTCGATCCCGACGGTGTAGGTGATGCCCTGCACCGCCGCGACGACCGGTTTCCGGCACCGGCGGCCGAGCCCGAACGGGTCGACCTGGTCCTCCCGGCGCGGCTTCGCCGTGGCGTTCGGCCCGAAGAACTTCGGCATGTCCAGCCCGGCCGTGGTGTGCTCGCCCGCCGAGCAGAACACCGCCGCCCAGAGCTCGTCATCATCGTCGAACGCCGTGAGGTGCGCGCTCAGCTGCTCCATCATCGCCGGCGTGTAGGAGTTCTTCTTCGCCTCGTTGGCCACGGTGATGATCGCGACCCGACCATCGATCCGCATCGTGACCTCGCCGGGCTCGGCTTCCGCGCTCATCCGGTCCTCCGCTCGGAGTCAGTCCTCTAGAACAACTGACCGGGAACGTAGCAACGTCCGTCCAGTAGGACAACCCACTACGATCGGCGACATGAAGCGGACTTCGCTGGCGAACTGGCCCTGCTCCATCGCCCGGACCATGGACCTGATCGGCGACTGGTGGACCCCGCTCGTGCTGCGCGAGGCGTTCGCCGGGATCCGGCGGTTCGACGACTTCCAGGAATCCCTGGGCCTGGCCCGCAACACCCTCAACGCCCGGCTGCAGCGGCTGGTCGAGGAGGGCCTGCTCGACCGCGTGCGCTACCAGCAGCGACCCGACCGGTACGAATACGTCCTCACCGAGAAGGGCGAGGACTTCTACCCGGTGCTCGCGGCCATCATGGCCTGGGGCGACCGCTGGCTGGCGGGCGAGTCCGGGCCGCCGGTGATCACCCGCCACACCTGCGGGCAGGCCACCCACGGCGTCGTCGTCTGCGAGCACTGCGCGCAACCGCTCACGGCCGGTTCCGTCACCAAGGAGCTCGGCCCCGGGTTCCCCGCCCGCCTCGCCGACCGCGAGGACGTCCGGGCGCGCTTCGGCGCGCGACCGGAGTGACTCCTCGCCAAACCGATTCAGCGCGGTTCAGCGAAGTCCGGATGTGATGTATACGTAGACCTCGGACGGCTGTCCGGACGGGTTCCGGGGCCTTACGCTGTCCACGTCACACATCGCTGGCCCCCGCGGCGCACCCGGCAAGCACTGCACGGCAGCGTGTGAACGTCGATCAAGACAGGAGTTGCAACTTGAGCGAGCCGACGTACTACGCCCCTGAGGGCGGCCTGCCGTCGCAGAGCACTCTGCTGACCGACCGGGCCGTGGTGAAGGAGGCGTACACCGTCATCCCTCGTGGCGTGCTGCGGGACATCGTCACCAGCAACCTGCCCGGGTGGATCAACACCCGCGCGTGGATCCTCGCCAAGCCGATCGCCGGGTTCGCCACCACGTTCGCGCAGTACATCGTCGAGGTCGCGCCCGGCGGCGGCAGCACCGAGCCGGAGCCGGAGAGCGGCGTCGAGTCGGTGCTGTTCCTGCTCACCGGCACGCTGAACGTCGTCATCGAGGGCGAGAAGCACGTCCTCACGGCGGGCGGGTACGCCTACCTCCCGGCGGGCGGCAGCTGGTCGGTGGCCAACGAGTCCGACGCGGTCGCGACCTTCCAGTGGGTGCGCAAGGCCTACGAGCCGGTGGCGGGCTACCCGACGCCCCAGGCGTTCGCGGTGCAGGAGCAGGACCTCGAGCCGACGCCGATGCCCGACACCAACGGCGCCTGGGCGACGACCCGGTTCGTCGACCCGAACGACATGTCGCACGACATGCACGTCAACATCGTGACGTTCGAGCCCGGTGCCGTGATCCCGTTCGCCGAGACGCACGTGATGGAGCACGGGCTCTACGTCCTAGAGGGCAAGGCGGTGTACCGCCTCAACGACGACTGGGTCGAGGTCGAGGCCGGCGACTTCATGTGGCTGCGCGCCTTCTGCCCGCAGGCCTGCTACGCGGGCGGCCCGGGCAAGTTCCGCTACCTGCTGTACAAGGACGTCAACCGGCAGATCAAGCTGACCTGACGCCGGCGACGAGCAGCGATGGCCCGGCGGGTTCCGCCGGGCCACGCTCGTCCCACTGGTGCTCCGCCCGGGGGCCGGGGTAGAACGAGGGTGTCGGTCCTCGCGCGCTCGCGCGGGAATGCTGCACGGGAGGCGCCCGTGACGTCGAACCAACAATCGCCTGGATACCTGCCGATCGCCGATCACGGGTTGATCGGCGACCTGCGCAGCGTCGCCCTGGTGGGCACCAACGGCACGATCGACTGGTACTGCTGCGGGCGCTTCGACGGGCCGAGCGTGTTCGCCTCGATCCTCGACGCCGAGCAGGGCGGCTCCTTCGAGCTCGCCGCCGACGTGCCCGCGCGGACCAAGCAGTTCTACTTCCCGGACACCAACGTGCTGATCACCCGGTTCTTCGCCGAGGACGGCGTCGGCGAGATCCAGGACTTCATGCCGATCGTGGACGACTCGCGCGAGGCGGGCCGGCACCGGCTGATCCGCCGGGTGGTGTGCGTGCGGGGCTCGCTGCCGTTCCGCGCCCGGGTGGCGCCGCGGTTCGACTACGCGACGCGGCCGCACGCCCTGCGCATCGAAGGCTGCCAGGCGATCTTCGAGTCGGAAGAGCTGTCCTTGGCGTTGACGGCCAGCGTGCCGGTCGAGCCCGACGGATCGGACGTGTGGTCGTCGTTCAAGCTGCACGAGGGCGAGGTCGCGGTGTTCGCCCTCGACCGGGTCGGCGGTGACGTGACCCCGCGGGAGTGCCCGCTGGCCGAAGCCGAGCACGAGTTCGCCGCCACGGTGCGGTTCTGGCGGAACTGGCTGTCGGCGTCGCGCTACCGCGGCCGGTGGCGCGAGATGGTGCACCGCTCCGCGCTGACGCTGAAGCTGCTCACCTACGCGCCGACCGGCGCGATCGTGGCCGCGCCGACGACGAGCCTGCCGGAGAGCATCGGCGGCGGGCGGAACTGGGACTACCGCTACGTGTGGATCCGGGACGCGGCGTTCTGCGTGTACGCGCTGCTGCGGCTGGGGTTCACCGCGGAGGCCGAGGCGTTCATGGGTTTCCTGTCCGAGCACGTCGATCTCCGCCGCTGCGACTCGCATGGCCCGCTGCAGATCATGTACGGCATCGACGGGCGCAAAGAGCTGCCCGAACGCGAATTCGGGCACCTCAGCGGCTACCTGGGCTCCGCCCCGGTACGCGTCGGCAACGCCGCCGTCGACCAGTTCCAGCTGGACATCTACGGTGCGCTGATCGACTCGATCTACCTCTACGACAAGTGGGGCGAGCCGATCTCCAGCGACCGCTGGGACGAGGTGGTCGACGTGGTGGACTGGCTCTGCGACAACTGGGACCGCCCCGACGAGGGCATCTGGGAGACCCGCGGCGGCCGCAAGAACTACCTGTACTCGCGGCTGATGTGCTGGGTGGCGATCGAACGCGCCATGCGGCTGGCCAACCACCGGGGCCTGCCCGCCGACATCCCGCGGTGGCGGCGCTCCCGCGACGAGATCTACCGGCAGATCATGAAGCGCGGCTGGTCGGAGAAGCGGCGCGCGTTCGTCCAGCACGAGGACGACGACGTGCTCGACGCGGCGGTGCTGATGATGCCGCTGGCCAAGTTCGTCTCGCCGACGGACCCGAAGTGGCTGGCCACGCTCGACGCGCTGGGCGAGCACCTGGTGTCGGACTCGCTGGTCTACCGCTACGACCCGCTGGCCAGCCCGGACGGCCTGCCGGGCACCGAGGGCACGTTCTCGATCTGCTCGTTCTGGTACGTCGAGGCGCTGACCCGCGCGGGCCGCCTCGAAGAGGCCCGGCTGGCGTTCGAGAAGATGCTCACCTACGCCAACCACCTGGGCCTCTACGCCGAGGAGATCGGCCACACCGGCGAGCAGCTGGGCAACTTCCCGCAGGCCTTCACCCACCTCGCGCTGATCAGCTCGGCGTTCAACCTCGACCGGGCGCTCGGCTGATCAGGCCGGGGTGCCTTCCAGCCGGTGCCGGTCCCAGACACCGGTTTCGGCGGCGGCCTCGTAGGTGGTCTGCAGGAACTCCAGCAGCGTCGCGTCCGGGTCGGCCGCGGTGCGCACGGCTTCGTAGGGCAGCAGGAACTCGCCGACCTCGGGGCTGTAGGAGGCGTCGGCCGGGCGGACCGCCTGCTGGGCGTACCCGGCGGGCTCGGGGTAGGCGTACGAGTAGAAGGTGCCCTCGCCGGGCCCGCCCGGCCAGAAGCCGCAGCTGCTGAGCTCGTGGGAGTAGCCCTCGACCATCACCCAGTCCGCGCAGTTGGGGGCGCCGCCCGGATGTTCCGGCGCGGTCCGCCCGGAGAACCGGGTGACCGCCAGGTCCATCGCGCCCCAGAAGAAGTGCACCGGGCTGACCTTCCCCACGAACCGCGACCGGAACTCGGTCAGCACCCGGTGGGCGGCGAGCAGCTGCTGCCAGAACAGGTTCGCTTGCTCCGGGTCGTAGGAGGAGTGTTCGGTGTCCTCCTCGAACGGAATGGCGTGCTCGATCTCCCGCGGCATGGTCCAGATGGAGACCGGCAGTTCGAGCTCGCGAAGAGCGGCCATGGTCTCCCGGTAGAACTCGGCGACCGGCTTCGGCGCCAAGCGGATCCGCCGCGCGTCCCCGACGCTGGACCGGATGTGCAGCAGGTGCTCGCAGAAGTCGAACTCGATGTCGAGCGAACGCCGGCCGTGCGGCATCAGCGAGGTGGTGAGCCCGCGAGCGGAGAGGTAGAGCGGAACCTGCCACCAGTGGTTGACCATGGGCGCCAAGGCCAACCGGACCTTCCCGACGACCTGCATCCACATGTGCAACGTGTCGCGAGTATCGACCCAATCGGCGACGCGCAACGAAGGCCAATCACCCGCAGCATCCCGAAAACCCGTCATACCCGCCCCCAGCAAGCCGTCCCGACGGCCCCCAGTGTGCATTTCCCGCAACCCCGCCGCCCGGCAATCCACTCGCGCCGATCAACCTTCCGGCCTGCCGAACGTCTCAGTACCCGGAACGCCGCTTTCACCGAGGAGATGACGTGCTGGGTCGACGAGGGTTCGCGGCGATGGCCGCCGCCGTTGGTTGCTTCATCGCAGGCTGCTCGCCCGAAGGCCCTGCGCCGTTGGACCGGGTGAAAGCCGACCTCCAGGCGACCCAGTCCGCCGGCTCCACCGCCTTGCAGTTCGCAAGCACATCGGCCGGTGCCGACCTCCCTTGCGAAGGGACGGACGATGACGACAAGACCTTCTACGGGACTACCAGGGCGAAAGCCACGACCCAGGCAACGCGCGTCAGTCCCGAGCAGGCACGCCAGTACCTCGACGCCGTCGAAACCTCATGGCGCGGTCGCTCGAACTGGCTCGACCACAATCGCAGCACTCCCGAGATCGCGGAGATGGTCTACGTCTCGGTGGACAGCAGCGACGAATACCTGATCATCGCCCGGTACGACCCGGGCGCCGAGACGGTCGACGTGAGCGCCGAATACACCTGTCAACCTTGATCGGCGGGCCGGTCGACGCCGGGTCGCCGTGACATCATGTGGTGTTGTGGAGTCCACCCGTATCGACCGCTGGCTCTGGGCCGTCCGGCTGACCAAGACCCGCCCGGACGCCGCCGCCGCTTGTCGCGGCGGGCACGTGCGCGTCAACGACCGCCCCGCCAAGCCCGCGACCACCGTGTGTCCCGGTGACGAGGTCCGCGCTCGCGTCGGCGACCGGACCCGCGTCGTCGAGGTGGTGCGGGTGATCCAGCGGCGCGTCGGCGCGGCCGATGCCTCCACCTGCTACATCGACCGGACACCGGCTCCGCCGCCGGAGACCTCGGTGCCGGTGGCCCGCCGCGAGCGCGGTGCCGGGCGGCCGACCAAGCGCGACCGGCGGCTGATCGACAAGTTCCGCGAGCGGGGCGCCTGACCCGCGCCGTCAGCGGTCAGTTCCCGCTCCGTCCGGGAAGAAGCGGGCCACCACGGCCGTTTCCCCAGGCCCACCGCCGCCTTGCCGCCCCATCGGCCGTGACCAGACGCATTCCAGTCGAAGATCAGCATGGTCCGCGGCAGCGTCGCCAACTTCCGGCACTGCCGCCTGCAGACGTCTGCCGATCACCGCCGGTGAGGCCGCTGGCTTGGGAGCACGAGTCGGCGTTGCCTCCGGGCTCGGGGCATCTCTCGGACCGTTCATCGGCGGGTTCGCCGTCGACGTGGGCGGGTGGCGATGGGCGTTCCTGCTCAACGTGCCTTTCGGCATCGCCATGCTGGTACTGGGGCTGCTGGGCACCCGCGAAGTCCGCCGTGGTCTCCAACGACCTGGCAGCCCAGGCATCCAGGTTCCACGATCTCGATCATCTTTTCGTTGCGCTCACCATGGACGTGGCGACTGGCTGGTATTCGCCGGGCCATCAGCGCGCTCTTTGCCCGAGGGCCTCGCTGCCGGCGGTTCCGCTCGCTTGGCGGAATCGGCGCGGTCAGGGTTTTGTCCCGGCCCGGTCCGGGAAGAAGCGGGTCACCACCGCCGTTTCGACCAGGCCCACCAGCGTGTACAGCACGATCGACGTCGCCGTGAGGACCACGACCGACGCCCACAGCTCGTCGTAGCGGAAGCCGCCGACCGAGCGCAGGATCGCTCCCCCGGTGCCCTGGCCGGTGGCCAGCCACTCCGCGATCAACGCACCGATCAGCGCGCCCGGCACCGCGATGCGGGCCGAGGCGAACAGCGCGGGCAGCGCCGCCGGAACCGCCACCTTCCGCAGCACCGTCACCTTGCCGCCGCCGTAGGCCGTGACCAGGTCGATCGTCGGGCGCGGCGCCGAGCGCAGGCCGAACACCAGGTTCACCAGCGCCGGGAAGAACACCACGATCCCGCCGATCACGGCGATGCCGACGGCGTCGCGGCCGAAGACCAGCATGATCAGCGGCGTCATCGCCACCAGCGGCACCGAGCGCAGCAGCATCGCCACCGGCATGACGGCCTGCTCAACGCCGCGTGCCAGGAAGAACGCCACCGCGAGCACGATCGCCGCGACCAAGCCGGCGACGAAGCCGAGGCTCGCGTCGCGCAACGTGACCGCCAGGTTGCCGAAGACGGTGGCGCGGTTGGCGGCCGCGTCGTCGTCGGTGACCAGGTACTCCCACACCGCCGACGGCGGCTTTCCGACCATCGAGTTGATGTCGAACAGTTCCAGGAACGCGATCCACAGCAGCACCACGACGACGGCCGAGGCCACCATCGGGATCAGCAGGCGGATCGCGGATCGGGCGAACGTGCTCATCCCTGCTCCCCCTTGGCCCACGGCGTGATCAGGCGTCCGAGCACGGCGAGCAGCCCGTAGCCGACGCCGGCGAGCAGCCCGCACACCACGGCCAGCGCCCAGGTTCGCGGCACCACGTACTGCTGCTGGGCCACCGTCAGCACCACGCCGAGTCCACTGTCGACACCGCCGAGATATTCCCCGATGATCGCGCCGAGCAGCGCCGCGGGCACCGCGATCTTCAGCGCGTTGAGCACCGCCGGCAGCGCGGCGACGAGCTGCACCTTGACCAGGCGGTGCCAGCGGTTGCCGCCGTAAGCGGTCACGACGTCCAGGCTCGCTTTGTCGGCCGCGCGCAGGCCGAGCAGCGAACCGACCAGCGTGGTGAAGAAGACCGATAGCGCGGCGAGGAAGATCGTGGGCGTCCGGCCGCCGAACACCACCAGGATGATCGGGCCGATCGCGGTCAGCGGCATGCAGTAGCTGACCACCGCGAGCTGGGTGGCCACGCCCTCGGTGACCGGGAACAGCAGCACGACCATCGCGATCGCCAGCGCGATGAGATTCCCCCACAGGTAACCCATTCCGGCCCCGCCGAGGGTGACGCTCGCGTTGTCCCAGTAGAACTGCCAGCCGTCCTCGGCGAACTGCTGCACGACGGCCAGCGGCGTCGGCACCGCGCCGCCGCCGGCGAACACCGTTGCCGCGAGCACCCACCACAGCGCCACCAGCGCCGCGATCCCGGCGGCGCCGCCCAGCCAGCGGGTCATGAGGCGGTCCGGGCGGTGAACAGCAGCTCGGAGATGTGGTCGTGCAGCGCGTGGAACTCGGGCGTGCGCATCATGTCCGGGGTGCGCGGGCGGGGCAGGTCGATCTCGACGACTTCGAGGACGCGGCCGGGCCGCGGGCTGAGCACCGCGACGACGTCGGACAGGAAGATCGCCTCGGAGATGCCGTGGGTCACCATGAGCGTGGTGGCCGGGCGTTCGGTCCAGATCCGCAGCAGTTCCAGGTTGAGCCGCTGCCTGGTCATGTCGTCCAGCGCGCCGAACGGCTCGTCGAGCAGCAGCACGCGGGGCTGGACCACGAGGGCGCGGGCGATCGACACGCGTTGGCGCATCCCGCCGGAGAGCTGCGCGGGCTTCGCCTTCTCGAAGCCACCGAGCCCGACCAGCTCGATCAGTTCCTGGATCAGCCCCGGCTCCGGCTTGAGTCCCGCGACCTCCAGCGGCAGCCGGATGTTGGTCGCGACGCTGCGCCACGGCAGCAGCGCCGAGTCCTGGAACGCGATCCCGAGGTGGTGGTGCTTGCGCAGTTCCAGCGGCGTCTCGCCGTGCACGAGCGCGGTGCCGGTCGTGGGCTCTTCGAGCCCGGCGAGGATGCGCAGCACAGTGGACTTGCCGCAGCCGGACGGCCCGAGCAGCGACAGGAACGACCCCTGCTCGGTGTGCAGGTCGACGTTCTCCAGCGCGGTGACCGGGTTCTTGCGCAGCGCGAAGCGCTTTCCCAGTCCCGACAGCGAAATTCCCTCGGTCACCGCAGCAGGTCCGGGTTCTCCTGGTAGACCTCGCGCAGCGGGGCGAGGTCGAACAGGTCGTCGGCGGCGATGTCGATCCCGGCGAACTTGAGCGAGTCGATGTTGGCCCCGATGAGCTCGTCGGAGACGGTCAGCAGCCCGTTCGCCCTGGTGTCGTCGGAGACGATCAGCTCGGCCTGGCGCTGCATCATCCCCTCCTGCTCGTCGGCCTTGAGGTTCTGGTCCTTGCCGTACTGGTCGACCGCGAGGCGCGCGGCGCCGGCCGGGTCGGCGATGGCGTCCTTCCAGCCGCGCACCATCGCCTTCAGGAACGCCTTCAGCTTGTCGCGTTCCTCGTCGATGGTCTGCTGCGACACGATCAGCGTCTCGCCGACCAGCGGCAACCCGTTGTCGGCGAACAGGAACTGCGTCGCCGGGACGCCGCGGCGGGCGAGCGTGGCGGCGCCGCTGGTGGAGAACCCGAGGTAGCCGTCGATCTGGCCGGTGGTGATCGGCGTCGGGTCGAACTGGAACGGCACGCGGGTGAGCTGGCCCGGGTCGATGCCGTTGGCCTTCAGCAGCGCGGTGAAGGCGAGGTCGTTGCCGTCCTGCACGCCGATCCGCTTGCCGATCATCGACTTGGCGTCGGGGATCGGGTTCTTCTCCAGCGACACGACCGCGAACGGGTTCTTCTGGTAGGTCGCGGCGACGATCTTCAGCGGCGCGCCCTGCTTGATCGCCGGCGCGGTGATCAGCGGCGCGGACACGCCGATCCACGCCCGGCCGGTGGCGATCGCCGCCTCCGCCGAGGTGCCCGCGGCGCCCCCGGCGAGCAGCTCCACCCGCTCGAAGCCCGCCTGCGTGAAGTAGCCGCGGCTGTCGGCGAAGTACTGGCCGGCGAACTCGACGTTCTTCACCCAGGACAGCTGCATGGGCACCGAGCCGCCGGAGGAACCGCTCGACGCGTTGCCGCCGCAGGCCGACAGCAGCGCCGAGCCGCCCAGCGCCAGCCCGGACAGACGGAGGAATCGACGCCGGTCGAGGGGCCGGCCGGCAGACCGGAGGTTAATCATGCGTGGCAGTCAAACAAACGGCGCAGGCGCGATCCATGTGCGCGCAGACGAAAGATCCGGCCCGGTCCGGACGCGATCGTTGGAGGGTCCTACAAGGACGTTACGGTGCTGTGTCGAAGTTGCAGGCCCGATCGGGGCACGTGGGGAAAACCTTGGGCGATCCGCCGAAGCGGCGCACGGGCGGTTCCGGTTGGCTGTGGGGACGATGACGGTGGGAGGAGAAGCGTTCATGCTGCCGACGGCGGAGTTGCACATTCACATCGAGGGCACCTTGGAGCCCGAGATGCTGGTCCGCCTGGCGGCGCGCAACGGGGTGAAGCTGCCGACCACGGACATCGACGAGCTGCGCGCCCGGTACCGGTTCACCGACCTGCAGTCGTTCCTCGACCTGTACTACGCGAACCTGCCGGTGCTGCGCACCGAACAGGACTTCTACGACCTCACCAGCGCATACCTGGCGCGCGCCGCGCAGGCCGGCGTGCGGCGCGCCGAGATCTTCTTCGACCCGCAGACCCACCTGCGCAACGGCGTGCCGCTGGAGGCGGTGTTCGCGGGCCTCTCCGGCGCGCTGGACGACGCCCGCGACATTTCGACCGATCTGATCCTGTGCTTCCTGCGGGACCTCGGCGCGGACGCCGCGGAAGAGACGTTCCGGGCCGCGTTGCCGTTCCGCGACCGGTTCATCGGCGTGGGACTGGACTCCGCCGAGGTCGGCCACCCGCCGTCGCTGTTCCGCGAGGTGTACCGGATGGCGGCGGACGAGGGGCTGCACCGCGTCGCGCACGCCGGTGAAGAAGGCGGGCCCGACTACGTGTGGGAGGCGCTGGACGTGCTCGGCGTCGAGCGGATCGACCACGGGATCCGCGCGATGGAGGACGCCAAGCTGGTGCGTCGGCTGCGCGAGGAGCAGGTGCCGCTCACCGTTTGCCCGCTGTCCAACGTGGCCCTTCGGGTGGTGGGCGAGCTGGCCGATCACGTCCTGCCCGCGATGCTCGACGAGGGCCTGCTCGTCTGCGTCAACAGCGACGACCCCGCCTACTTCGGCGGCTACGTCGACGACAACTTCGCAGCGCTGCGCAGCGAACTCGGCCTGGACGACCAGCAGCTCGCGACGCTGGCCCGCAACTCGTTCGACGCCTGCTTCGCCCCGGCGGAGCAGAAGGCCCGCTGGAAGGCGGAGGTGACCGCATGACGCATCGGCTGGACGGCATCAGGGTCTGGGACGGCACCCGGGACGTCGGGATCAGCGACCTGGCGTGGGCGCCGGACCGCATCGAGGAGGTCACCCCCGCCGCCGAGGAGCGCTGGCCGGAGTTGTGCGTGCTGCCGGGCCTGGTGGACACGCACGTCCACCTGCTCGGCTTCGCCGGCGAGGGCGACGGCGGCACCGACACGTTCACCTTCCCGCTGGTCACCACGCGCGAGGAGCAGACGCTGCACGCCGCCGCGAACGCGCAGAAGGCGATGCGCCGGGGCGTCACGACGCTGCGGGACCTCGCGGGCGACCAGGCGCAGGCCGCGGCGCGGCGGGCGTTCGACCTCGGCATCATGCCGGGGCCGCGGTTGCTGGTCAGCGGCCCGGTCGGGATGACCGCGGGCCACGGCGACCTGTTCGTCCCGCCCGCGGTGAAGGAGCGGGCGCCGCTGGCCGACAGCCCCGACGAGTGCCGCAAGCTGGTGCGCACCTGGGCGCGGGCCGGGCTCACCGGGATCAAGATCTTCACCAGCGGCGGGGTGCTGTCGATCGGCGACAAGGTCGGCTGGCGCAACCACACCCGCGAGGAGCTCCGGGCGACCATCGACGAGGCGCACGCGCTGGGCATGCTCGTGTCCGCGCACGCGCACTCGGAGATCGGCATCCAGATCGCCTTGGAAGAAGGCGCGGACTCCATCGAGCACGGCACCGAGCTCACCGCGGAGCAGGCGGAGGTGCTGGCCGCGCGCGGGACGCCGGTCGGGCCGACGCTGCTGATCAACGAGATCATCGCGCGGGGCGGGGCCGCCGCGAGCGCGGAGGCCAGGGACAAGGCCGCCGAGCTGGTCGCCCGCCGCGACGAGCTGTTCCGGGCCGCGGCGCGCGCCGGGGTGCGGTTCGTGCTCGGCACCGACGCCAGCGGCTACTTCGTGGAGTTCGGCGACCAGCTGACCGAGGTGGTCCGGATGACCGAGGTTCTCGGCTTCGACGCGGAGACCGCGCTGCGCGCGGCCACGTCCGACGCCGCCGCCTCGATGGGTCTCGGGAACGTCACGGGGCGGATCGCGCCGGGCCTGGGCGCGGATTTCATCGTCCTGCGCGGCAGGCCCTGGGAGCGGGCGGCCGACCTGGCGCCGGAGAACATCGTCGCGGTCGTCTGCCGCGGCGTCCTCGTCGCCGGCGAACTCCCGTCCTGACCGCAAGGGCTCGTGAGTGCTGAAGCCGGTTCCTACCGGAACGAGCACTCGCGAACCTCGTGCTGCTAGGCCGTGCCCGTTGCGGGCTGGTTGTTCTCGGCGACGTCCAGGCAGGTGAGCGCGAGGTAGAGGTCGACGCGGTCGCGCATCGAGGACAGGCTTCGGCCGGTCAGCTGCTCGATGCGCTGGATCCGGTACCTGAGCGTGTTCACGTGCACGTGGAGCTCCTCGGCGGAGCGCTGCCACGAACCGCAGGATTCGAGGAACGACGTGAGGGTGCCGATCAGGTCCGAGCCGTGCACGGCGTCGTAGTCGGCCAGCGGCGTGAGCATGTGGTGCCGGAACGAGCGGCGCAGCCGTGCCGGTAACGCCGACAGCAGGACGGCGTGCGAATCGACCTTCGACCCGGACACCACCACCGGCGCCCGGCCGGGCCCGTGGCCCCGCGCGGAACGCAGCCGCCGGCGGGCGATCTCCAGCGCCGAACCCAGGTCGCTGACGCTGGCGGTCGGCTCGCTCACGCCCGCCAGCAGCCGGTTCCGGCCGGGCAGCTCGGCCGCCGACAACTCGGCTGCCACGCCGTCGAGGTGCTCCGCCGCACCGTTGACCAGCAGCACGGCGTTCTCGTCGTCGGCGTGCACGAGGAGGCGACGGCCAGGCGCCGCCAGCAGGTCGGCGAGGTTCTCCGCCAGGCCGTCGCCGGGGCCGGCCGAGGCCGCGACCACGACCGTCGGGAGGTGCGGGTCGGCGCCGAGCATCCGCAGGTGCGCCGACACCTCGCCGGGCGCCGCGGTGTCCGAGCCGAGCACGCCGACGAGGTCGGCGATCTGCCCCTGCTGCAGGGAAAGCCGCTGCTTCTCCGCCAGCACGATCTCGCAGACCGGCGTGAACGACCGGTCCTCGGCGATCACCAGCAGCGGCAGGCCGAGCTCGGCGCACGCGGCCACCAGGCCCGCGGGCATCGCCCTGGTGACGAGCAGTCCGACGACCAGCCCGGCCGCCCGGCTGTGCGCCAGCGCGGCGGCGAACGGCCGGCTGTCGGCGGGCTCGCGGTACCAGAGGCAGCTGGTGAGCACGAGGTCACCGGGGAGCAGGAACCGGCTCGGATCCGGCAGGTCCGTCACGTAGGCGCGGCGCACCTCGCCGGCGAGCCCGGCCGCACCCGCTTCCACGACGGACAACCCGAGGTCGAACTCGTGCACCAGCTCGCGCAGCCTCATCGTCTCTCCTCAACTCCGGTCGGTCGCCGAGGTAGCACATCATGGAGCCCGTGGTCCGCGCCAAGGACGGGTCGGCTCCGGCGGGCCGCCGAGTGTCCGTTGTGGACGATGATGAACAGCCGGTGACGGGCCCGGTACGCCGCGCGATGCCGGGTGCCGCTCAGGGCTCGTCGTGGGCGGCGAGGACGTGGTCCCGGCCTCCCTCGACGTGGGCCGTGATCGTGCGCCGCAGCGCTTCCGCGTCGCGGGCCCTGAGCGCGTCGACCATCGCCTGGTGTTCGTCGTCGATGCGTTTCAGGTCGCGCCCGGAGCGGACCCAGCGGCGGCTGTAGGGCTCGACGAGGTGCAGCAGCTGGTCGATGAAGCGCAGCGCCAGCCGCCGCTCGGACATCTCGTAGATCCGGCGGTGGAACTGGTAGTTGAGGGACGCGCGGCCCGCCGCGTCCGCGCCCTTCTCGCGCATCCGATCGGCCATGGCCTGCAGTTCGTCGATGTCGCGTTCGCGGCAGCCGCGCACGATCTCGTCGGCGAGGTGCGGTTCGAGCTGGAGGCGCAGCTCGAAGAGCTCGGCGATGTCGCCGTGGCTGAGCTCGGCGACGATCATGCCGCGCTGCGGTTGCACCTCGATGAGGCCTTCGGCGGCGAGGGCGTGCAGCGCCTCGCGCAGCGGGATGCGGCTGACCTCCAGCTCACCGGCCAGCTGCTCCTGGACGAGGCGGGTGCCGGGGAGGAGCTCGCCACCCCGGATGGATTTCCGCAGCCGCGCGGCGATCACCTCGGCGCTGTTGCTGGTCCGGGCTGCACGAGTCACTGCGCCAGGATACCCCTTGCCCAATCCGCAGCGACTGTATACATTCGCTGCGAATCAACTCGAAGGGAAGGTTTCCGGATGTCCGGTGACGTCGACGTCGCAATCATCGGCGGTGGATTGCTCGGGCTGGCAACGGCGAGGGCGGTGTTGCGCGCGCATCCGGATGCCTCCGTGACCGTCCTGGAGAAGGAATCCCGGTGGGGCGCGCACCAGTCCGGGCACAACAGCAACGTGATCCACAGCGGCCTGTACTACGCACCGGGCAGCCTCAAAGCGCGGCTGGCCCGCGCCGGTGGAGAAGCGATGATCCGCTACTGCGACGAGCACGGCGTGCCGGTCAAGCGCACCGGAAAGATCGTGGTCGCCACGGCCGAAGAGCAGCTGCCGCGGATGGACGCGCTCGAAGCCCGGGGCCGGGAGAACGGCGTCACGGTGCAGCGGCTGAGCCGCGGCGAGATCGCCGAGCGGGAACCCCACGTCGCCGGTGTCGGCGCGCTGGCGGTCGCCGACACCGCGATGACCGACTTCGGCCGGGTGTGCCGCGCCTTCGCTGCCGAGCTCGCCGAACTCGGCAGCGACCTGCGCACGAACTCGCCGGCGCGGTCGTTCACCGCCGCCGGCGACCGGACCGTCGTCCACACCCCCACCGGCGAAGTCCGGGCGCGGATCATCGTCAACTGCGCCGGCCTGCACAGCGACAAGATCGCCGAGGCCACCGGGCACCGGCCGCCGGTGCGGATCATGCCCTTCCGCGGCGAGTACGCCGAGATCCGCCCGGCTCGCCGAGGTTTGATCAACAACCCGGTCTACCCGGTTCCCGACCCGGATCTCCCATTCCTCGGCGTGCACGTGACGCCGATGCTCGACGGCACCGTGCACGTGGGCCCCAACGCCGTGCCCGCCCTGGCGCGCCAGGGCTACCGGTGGCGCGACGTCGACCCGCGCATGCTCGGCGAGCTGTTGCGCGATCCCGCCCTGCGCGGGCTCGCCCGGCGCTATTGGCGTTACGGCCTCGCTGAGATCAGCCGATCGCTGATCTGGCCGCTGTTCGTCCGCGAAGTCCGCCGGATGATCCCGGAGATCAACGGCGAAGACCTGCGCAGGCACGGCAGCGGCGTGCGGGCGCAGGCCGTCAAGCCCACCGGCGAGCTGGTCGACGACTTCGTCATCAGCCACACCCCGCACGCGATCCACGTGCTCAACGCCCCGTCCCCGGCGGCGACGTCGAGCCTGCTCATCGGCAGCCACATCGCCGCCGAAGCCTTCGACCGGCTCGGACTGACGGACATCGCCCGGACCGTGCGCGAGTCCCCGGCCGACATCTGACCCGCGAGCCCCTTGCGGCGCAACCACGTGCTGCGCCCGGCCGGCAGTTCTCTCCTTCAACGACGATCGAGGATCGCTTCATGACCGACCTGCTCTCCAAGCCCGATCCCGGTTCTGGCTTGCACGAAAGCTCGACCCGCCGACGGGTGGCGACCGCGACGATCGTGGGTTCCGCCTTGGAGTGGTACGACTTCTACCTCTACGCCTCGATGGCGGCGCTGGTCTTCGGCGGCCTCTTCTTCCCGAAGACCGACGGCTCGGCCGGCACGCTGGCCGCCTTCGCCACGTTCGCGGTGGGCTTCCTGGCCAGGCCGATCGGCGGGCTGCTGTTCGGCCACCTCGGCGACCGCATCGGCCGCCGGAACGTCCTGATGATGACGTTCGTGTTGATGGGAGCCGCGACCGGGCTGATCGGCCTGCTCCCCACCTACGAGACCATCGGCGTGCTCGCCCCGATCGCCCTCGTCGTCCTGCGAGTCCTCCAGGGCCTGGGTTCCGGCGCCGAGTACAGCAGCGCGGCGGTGGTCGCCTACGAACACGCCAGCTCGGACCGGCGCGGCAGGCAGGGAGCTTGGCCCGCGCTCGGACTCAACGTCGGTCTGCTCCTGTCGTCGCTGACGGTCGGAGCGCTGACCAGCGTCAGCGAGGAGTTCGTGCGGTCCGGCGGCTGGCGCATCCCGTTCATCGCGAGCTTCGCGTTGGTGGGCGTGGGAATCTGGGTGCGACGCCGGATTCCGGAGTCCCCCGCATTCGAGCAGGGTGCCGAAAAGCCGGCGAAGGCGCAGATCCCGCTCGTCACGCTGCTGAAGCGGGATTGGCGCGGCCTGCTCGTCGTGATGGGGATCGCGCTCGGGTACAACGCCCTCAGCTACATCTTCAAGACCTTCTCCCTCGCCTACCTGTCGGAATTCCAAGGCGTCGCGGCGAATGTGGGCGCATTCGGCATCGCGCTGGCCAGCGCTGCCGCGATCGTCATGGCGCCGGTGTTCGGCTGGGCGAGCGACCGCTTCGGCAGCCGCCGCGTAGTCCTGGTCGGCGGCGTCGCGTCGGCACTGTTCGCCTTCCCGTTCTTCGTGCTGCTCGACACCCGGGACACCACCGCGATCTGGTTGTGCCTGGTGATCGCTACCGGCGTGCTGGCACCGGCGATGTTCGCGCCGCAGGGAGCGTTCCTGTCCAAGCAGTTCCCGGCTTCGGTGCGCGTCAGCGGGGTCGGCGTCGGGCGGGAGTTCGGCGGCGCCATCTCCGGAGGGCTGGCACCGATGCTGGCGTTGGCGATCGTCGGCGCCAGCGAAAGCCACGCCACCTGGGGCGTGTCGTTGATCCTGATCGCCAGTGGCGCCCTGGTCGTCCTGGCGGCCCTCCTGGACCAGACGAAGCGGCACGCCGAACGCTGATCCGCGTTCTCCTGTCGACGTTGGGACAACGCCCTCGGCATCGCGCCGAGGGCGTTGTCGTTCTCGGGCCCACGACTGCGCCAGATCGTCTCTTTCAGAGCCCGGCGGACTCCAGCGTCGCCGCTTTCCGGGTCAACGCGCGACCGCCGCATCACCGGGAGCCG
The DNA here is from genome assembly GCF_056431445.1 of Saccharopolyspora sp. NPDC045941. Taxonomy (NCBI): domain Bacteria; kingdom Bacillati; phylum Actinomycetota; class Actinomycetes; order Pseudonocardiales; family Pseudonocardiaceae; genus Saccharopolyspora; species Saccharopolyspora sp. NPDC045941. The sequence continues at coordinate 117,679 of NZ_JBWKKU010000004.1, read as the reverse complement.
CCGCCTGGATGAGCGCGTGGGAGCCGTTGGTCCGCCAGGCATCGCCGGTGCCGTCCAGATCGGCGGCGGTCGCGTCGTCGAGGCCCACCACGACCTCCGACTTGAGGACCCGCAATGCGACCACCGGGGACGGGAAGTGGCCGACGACGTCGGCGAACGGCGTGGTGGCGGGCCAGTACCGGTCGCCGACGAGGCGCCGGTAGTTCAGGTCGCCCTTCATGATGGTGACCGACGCGGACGCGAGCTCGGCGCGCAGATCAGCCGGCATGGCGCGGTAGTCCAGCGGCGCGCAGAAGAACGGATGGGCGCGCACCTCGATCCGCCCGTCCCGCAGGCCGTCCCAGATCCGCTGCCCGACCGCGCCCGCCTCCCCGGCGAGGACCACCAGGTGGCGCAGGCCGCCGACGACGTCGGCGGGCGTGGCGTCGGAGACGTAGTACGGCGTCGGCTTGACGTGCAGGACGACGCGGTTCGCGCGGCCGGTCGCCAGCAGGTGATCGGTCAGCACCAGGTCGGCGGCCAGCTCACCGGCGGAGTTGTCGGCGACGAGGTGGACCGGGCCGGGCTCGCCGAACAACGACCAGAACACCTGGCTGTCGCCGGTCACCAACCCGGCCGCGGCGCCCTCGGCGCCCGCCGACATCCGGAACGCGAGGTCGGCCTGGTTTCCCCACACCGCCGCCCGCACCACGGTGTCATCGCGATCCGCCTCGCTCAGCCGCGGCAACGCGTCCAGCGCCGCCAGCGCCTCGGCGGTGCCGGCGCTGCGGAGCTCCGCTTCCTTCATGGGAGCGAACGGATCGATCCCGTGCCACGGTCCGGGCTCGAAGTAGCCGACGGCCGCGAGCAGCTTGCGGAAGAAGTAGCTCTCCGCCCACAGGAAAGAGCAGTCCGACCACGGCCTGCCCAGCCGGTCCGCCGCCCAGGCCGCCCAAACGCCGTGGTCGGGCGCGTCATCGCCGAGCGGCTCGACCACTCCCCCGGTCGTCTCGCGCAGCAGCTCCGCCAGCCTGCCGCGCACGCCCGCCCCGTAGGGGAACGCGGCGCACAGCTGCTCGATCATCGCCGGGTGGCGTTCGTGGAACACCTTCCAGGCGAACGAACCCGGCACCCCGATCGTGATCAACGGCGCTTCCCGTCCCACCACTGCTCCCGCCTCGTGCCCATCCACCCGCCGAAGCCTACGCATGCGGTGCAAGTGTCCACATCAGACGTCCGCCTGGCACGTTCGGGGCAACCTGGCGGGTTCCCACGTCCCGAAGCGGAGGAGTTCGAGAGGCCGAAGAAGGCTCCACGGGCCAAGATCGCGAAGCTGACCAGCACGGATTTCGGACCCGGGCGGACAACGGGGCCGCGCCGGACCGGGCGCGGCCCCGTCACGTTCCTGCCGCGGCCATCTCGCGGCGCCGGGTGCCGAGTTGCCCGCGCACGAGCGGGACGAGCGCGGCGAGGACGCACAGGGCTCCGATCGGAATCAGGTCGAGTGACACGACGGGCAGGATCGATCCGACCAGGACGAGCGCAGGGCACCACCACGCGACCGCCTTCGCCCTCGCCAGCATGATCGTCAAGGCGAACAGCCCGACGTACAGCAACGGCGGCCCGACCACGTAGAAGACGACGCGCGCACCCGGGATGGCGCTGACCTGAGCGCTGATCGCGCTCATCCCGGCCTTGTCCGTCGCCAGCAGCCCGGCCACGACGTCGATCACGAACTGAACGACCGAGGTACCCACGCCGACGAACGTGACGACGGCCCAGAACGTGCCACCGCGCCCTGGCAACTGCCTCCGCAGCCCCAGAACTGCGGGGACGAGCAACGCGAGGCCGACGAGGTTCACGAGGTGGGCGACCTGCCAGTCGAGACCGGGCCCGTACTGCCCGTCCATCCTCCCGACGAGGCGAACGACACCGTACCCGGCGAAGCACAGCGGCGCCGCGATCAGACATGCACGTGAGAACGTCATGCACCGACCCTGGCCCGGGCCGGTCTCGTGGTCATCGGGGCTTTCCCCCAGCAGACCCGGACCTTCGCCGTCGGCATCACGACACGCCGACGGCTGTGGACAACCTACCCCGCCTGTGGACAGCTCCCGCAATTTCAATGGAAATCGAAGGTCCGATTTCCATTGAAATTGCGGACACACCGGCGCTCTGGGCGCGGTAGGCGGCCGTTCCGGCGATTCCGCGCGCTGCCTACCTGATCTCGGCGGCTGATGCCGCCGTGGCTCCGTTCGGGGTGGTGAATCCCGCTAGCAGCCGCGTCGGCTTGCCGTTGGGGACCGCGATCGTCGTGGTTCGCTCTCCTTGGCCGTCCACTCCGATCTCCTGGTCCGCCAGGACCGCTCCGTCGGCGTCCACCGCGAACAGGTGGATCCTGCCCGGGCCGTTCGCCTCCAGGCCGGCGTGGATCTCGCCTCCACCTGCTCGTGCGCTCGTGAGCCGAGTCGCCGAATCGCCCGCCGGCGGGGCACCGCCCAGCGAGGTGTTCAGGCGCACGGCTTGCTCGATGGAACCCGCGGAGTCCACCGAGGACAGCGCGTCCAACGGGAGCACCGGGGCCGGTGGCGGGGTCGGTTCTCCCGCGGGCCGGTCCTGGAGGAGCGCGTGGCCCCAGCGGTACGGGTCGCCCTGCACGCCGCCCCAGGTGGACCAGCCGATCCGGGACTGGCCGGTGAGGTCCTGCGTGTCCGAGTCGTACACCAGGACGTTCAGCCCCAGGCGCCGGGGATCGACCGATCCCGGCAGGTCCTGCTGCGGAATCGCCACCTCGACCGCGTAACCGCCCTCGCGGGGCTTCGACGCGAGCTCCACGCCCGGCGCGGTCTCCTCGCCCGGGCCCTGGTGGTAGTCCGCATCCCTTGCATAGCAAGGACTTCCGGCCCCGCTGGTGGACGGCAGGACGGCCACCTTGAAGGTGCTCGACGTGTTCTCCGAGTCCGCCTTCGGGTCGATGGTGATCTCGACCGCGTCGGTGCGCCAGTGCCGCTTGCAGTCCTCCGGAGCCAGCAGCGCACCCTGCTCGTCGTCCACGACGTCGACCAGTGCGTACAGCTTGTCACCGCGCCAGGACAGCCTTGCCGTGGCGGCGCAATCCGGAGCCGAGCACTGCTCGCCCTCCCACAGCGCGGACACGTCGAGCGGGGCGCCCGGGTACTCCTGCGGTCCGGCTTCGCCGTCCACCACCGGATCCGATCCGGCCTGCGGGATCGTCGTGGCAGGTACCAGTTCGAGGGCTGCGGTGGTCTCGCTCCTCACGTCGTCGGTGCGGGCGGTCAAGGTGTAGGCGTGGTCGCGGCCCTGCATTCCGGTGGGCATCCCGGGGTCGGTGCTGCGCACCTCGTACGTGAGCGACGCGGTTTCACCGGCACCGACTTGCTCGAACCGCTGCTCACCGTTCTGCACGTCGAATCCCGGCGGCGGCGCGAACCGAACCGCGCCGGAGCGAGGCTGTGCGCTGTGGTTGCGGACGATCACCTGAACGTCGCGCTCACCGAGCGCCGGAACGGTCTGAATCGGCGGAACCTTGTTCTCAAGCAAGGGGAATCCCGCTTGCGCCGTCCACCGCTGGAACTCCGCGACACCCGGCAGCGGCGCCTGCTCTGCCACGACCGGTGGCACGACGTCGAACCGCAGCTCGCTCTCCCCGCGTCCCTGCGGGGTTTCGATCCGCACCGGGACCGGCACGCGCGCGGCGGCCTGCCGCGGCGGCGCGGTCACGGTGAAGTCGACTCGCGCGGTCGCTCCCGGTTCGATCGTCCCGTGCGCGCCGTCGCCCCGGGCTTCCCACCCCGGCGGCAGATCCAGCGCGACCCGGCCCGCTTGCAGCGCCGATTCCGCCGGTGCCGTCACCTCGACGCGGACCTGCGTGCGCTCGCCGGGCGTGATCCGCTGGCGCTCCGCGGTCGCGGCCAGCCCGGTACCGACCGGGAGGCCACCGGAAATCGGCAGCAGCGCGCCGAGCAGCGGCGCGTCCGCGCCTTGCGCGCCTGGCGCGTGCGGCGCGCGGTTGGCGATCTCGGTGAGGTGATCGCAGCCGACCTGCGCGGGATCGGCCGGGATGTCCGGCCGGCCGGCCCAACCCTGGCTCCTGTACTCGCGTTCGGCGGCGCGTTCCCGCTGCTCCCAGTTGATGTCGCCGGCGATCCCGTGCACGTAGTACTCGGGCCCGGGCGAATCCGCCGGAGTGGTGCGCTTCTCGCAGTCCGGTCCCTGGACCTCCTCTTCCGCCCCGGCCGCGTTCGACAGCACCCGGCGCACCGACCATGGCGCCAAGCCCTCGTCGTCGACCTGCTCGGGGAACGCCGCGGGATCGGCGGCCTGGCGGTACGCCTCGAGCGCGAGCCGTGCGGCGTACTGGTGGTTGCCGTGGTTTCCCGGCGTGGGCGCGGGATCCATGGTGACGACGACCTCGGGCCTGGTCTGGCGCACGACGCGGACGAGCTTCGCGAGCACGTCGTCGTGGCGCCAGGCCTGTTCGGTCAGCGGGGCGCTCACCGTGTAGTAGAGGTCGGGCTCGTCGAGGTTGTACACGTCCGTGACGCCGAGGCCGCCGACCGCGCGCCGCTCCTCCCCTTCGCGCAGCAGGCCCAGCGCCGGTCCCTCCTCCGACCCGACCGCGTTGCCGCCGCCTTCACCTCGGGTGATGGTCACGACGCCGGTGCGCACCTGGTGGTCGTGGCGCCACCGGCCGAACGTCGACAGCAGCGATGCCTCGTCGTCCGGGTGCGCGCCGACGAAGAGGACGTCCAGGTCCTGGGCGGGACCCGGCTGCGCGGCGCCGGGCGGCGCCAGCACCCCGGCACCCAGCGCAGCCGCCAGCACGACAACCGAACCAGCACGAACCGATGGCACCGAACCACTCCTCAGCCGAGATGATCACGCGACGCCGAGGATGGCACGGCCGCCCTTGCCGTGCACCCGAAAACACGCCGCAGCGCGGCGCGTCTCACGCTTCAGGACGGCCAGGCATCCACCTTCGTCGCGTTGTCGCCGAAGACGAACGGGTTCGTCTCGCACTTGGCGATGAAGTCGCCGGGGAAACCGAGCCGGAACTCCACTGCGGAATCGAGCTGTTCGACCGCCTCCGCGGGCAGGACGACGTCGGCCGCGCCGACGTTCTCGACGATCTGCGCGACGCTGCTGGCTCCGACAATCGGCAGCACCGCCGGGGATTTGCTGCGAGTCCACGCGATCGCCACCTGGGCCGGCCGGACGCCCAGTTCGCCGGCGACCTTGCGGACGGCGTCGGCCGCCGCGCGGTCCCGTTCGGTGAGCTTGGCGGGATCGACTCGCCGGCCCACCGCGCCGGAGAGCACCCCTGCCGCGAGTGGCGCCCACGTCGTCACGCTCATCCCGAACGCCTCGGCCATCGGCAGGAGCTCCCGCTCGATGTCCCTGTTCAGCAGGTTGTAGGGCACCTGCAGTCCCGCGAACGGCGTCCAGTCCCGCCACTGCGCGAGCGTGTTCGCGCGGCTGACGACCCACGCCGGAGCATCGGACACACCGATGTGGAGGATCTTCCCCGCCCGCACGGCGTCGTCCAGGGCGCGCATCGTCTCCTCCACCGGGGTGTGGCGGTCCCAGATGTGCACCCAGTAGATGTCGATGTAGTCGGTGCGCAGGCGGCGGAGGCTCTGCTCCAGCGACAGCACGAGGTTCTTGCGGTGGTTGCCGGAAGCGTTGGGGTCGGCGGCATCCCGCGACAACGTGTACTTCGTGCCGATGACGAAGCGGTCGCGCCGGTCGACGACCGTGCCGAGGATGCTCTCGCTCTCGCCGTAGGCCGAAGCGGTGTCGAGGACGTTGCCGCCCGCATCGGCGTAAGCATCGATGATGCGCCGGCACTCGCGTGCGTCGTCGATGACCATGGTGCCGAGGACGAGTTCGGAAACGCGCAGGCCGGTTCGGCCGAACAGGCGGTATCGCATCGTCACACCACCTCCGTGCCGACCGCCGCACGACGGGCGCGGGTTCGGCTTCGGAGGTGCTCGATGCGGGTGGAAGCACTCATGCCCACCAGGCTGTTGCGTGCCGGCGGCCGGAGGGAGGCCCTGTCGGGGCCCGTCTCCGGCCCGATCCGATTCCACCACGCGCACGGCCACCTAGACTCGGGCGCGTGACCGACAAAACGCTGGGCAAATTCCTGCGAGCCCGACGGGAGGCGACCGCGCCGTCCGAGGCCGGGCCGTCGCTCGGAACGCGCCGCACCCCGGGCTTGCGCCGGTCCGAGCTGGCCGCGCTCGCGGGCATCAGCGTCGAGTACCTGACGCGCCTGGAACGCGGCAGCGACCGCAGGCCGTCCGGGCAGGTGCTCGGCTCACTCGCCGACGCCCTGCACCTCTCGCCCGAGGAACGCGTGCACCTGCACCGCCTCGTCAAGCTCAGCGACGGAGCGGTGTGCCCGCAGGCGACCGCGCCGGTGCGCTCGTTGCGCCCCACCCTGCGCGCCCTGCTCGACCGGTTGGAGCCCGGTTCCGCGTTCATCGCCGACTCGCAATCCGACATCCTCGGCCACACCGAGGGATTCCGGCTGCTCGCGATGCCGGTCGGCGTCCTCGACACAGACTCGCCGAACCTCGCGCGGTTCGTGTTCACCGATGCCAGAGCGCGCACGGCGTTCCCGGAGTGGGATCGCGTCGCGGACGAGCAGGCCGCGGCATTGCGCGCGGCGGCCGATCTCGGCGATCAGATGTCGGCAGCGCTGGCCGACGAGCTGTCGGTGACGGCGGGCGCGGAATTCAGCCGCCGATTCGCGAGCGCAGCGACTCTCCCGCCCTCGACCGGCGTCCAGCGGTGGACGCACCCCATCGCCGGCGAGATCCGCCTGGCCTACGAAAGTCTCGCCATCCCAGGACCCGACGACCACCGCCTGGTCGTCCACCTCCCAGCCGACGCGGCAACCGCCGAGGCGCTCGAAGCCTTGCGCGCTGATCAGCTGGCTCCGGCAACCGGCTGAGCAGACAGCGGATATGACCTCGCGGGGATCCCGGCGGCGTTTTCCAAGCCGTGGCACGGGTTGCGCCCAGCGCATGACTAAGGCGGTCGTTGAGGGACGGCAGGCTGGAGCGCCGTGATCACCTAACGACCGGTTCGTGCTCGCGCTATCGATCTTGGCAATCGGCGCCGCGCGAACGACCTTGCGGTTTAACGTCTTCGGGCGCACAGGAACTAGATCAACGGACCGGTACACGGCCAAGTGGTGCAAGCGATCGGCAATGACCGGAGCCTGCCGGGCGCGCTCCGGATGAACGCGTTGGAGAAGGCGCACTCGGAAAGGCCGGGCGCAGCCCGGAAAGCGTTGGAACGCCTGGCAGAAGACGCGGCGGTCGCGGAATCCATCCGGCTCCACGCGGCGCAGAAGGCCGGCGACCGGACGACCTCGGAACGGCTGCTGGCCGCGCTTGCGGCCGGCGCGAAGAGCGACCAGACGCGCTTCGACGCAGCACGCGCGCTCGGCCGCGTCAACCGCAGCAGAGGGCTCACGGCGCTGCGAGACCTCGAATCGGACCAGCAGGTCGGCCGCTCGACCAAGAAAAAGACCGCCGAGCGCCTGGATCGCTGACGTCAGTCCCGCGCGTCGGTGCGCCGCAGCAGCACCAGCGTCGACGCCAGCAGCGCCGACGCCACGACCGCTTGCGCGAACGCGAAAACGCCCCAGGAACCGACGAGCTGCCCGTCGGACCAAAAAGCGCCACCGAGGTAGGTGAACTGCGGCCCGAGCAGCAGCGAACCGAGCAGGAGCAGCAGTTCCGGGCCGAGGTACGCGGCAACCGTCGCGGCGACGAACGTCCGCTGCGATTCGTCCCCGGGCTCGGTCAGCGCGGTGACCGCGCACAGGCCGCCGATGGCCACCACCGGCAGCAGCGCGGCCAACGCGCCGACGCCGGCCATCACGGTCATGCTGCCGTATTCGTGCGGGATCCCGGCGAAGAGCATGACGAACTGCGCGGCGGCCGCCCCGACCACGACGTAGGCGAGCGGGCGCCGGCTGGGCGGCACGAAGCGCGCCCGCCGCGGCACCGCGTCGAACGGGGCCCACCGCATGGCCAGCAGGACGGTGAAGGCGATCACCGCGAAGAACTCCAGCCACACCCACACATCGGCCTCGGCGTGGATCGAGGCGAGCGCATCCACGAGGCAGTAGACCGCGTTCGCGACGACCAGCCCCGCGCCGATCACGCTCCGCCCGCCAGGCCGCTCCATGAGCACGAGCCCGGCGAAGAGCAGGGCGAACCGGATCAGGAAGTACCCGAGCCCGAGGAAGCTGGACGCGGCGATCATGCCGGTGGACACGAACAACGTGGTCGCCGTGACGGCAGCGGCGGCCGCGAAGAGGACCTTCGAGCTGCGCACCCAGCCAGGAACCCAGACCCGGCTCCGCCAGTCGCCCTCGACCGGCGGTGGCGCACTGCGCGCCCGGGACCAATCGAGCACCGCCGCCATCCTGGTCGGCAGGTCACCGACACCCGGCGGGCCGACCGAATTCCGCAATTCCGCCGCCAGCGCGGACAACGGCGCGCTCGCCGCGCTGGCGGCGACGACGCTCAGCGCGTGCGGCAGCCGCCCGCACAGCTCGATCAGCTCATCGGCGGCCTGCCGCTCGGCCGCCAACCGGTCGTCGCCCAGCCGGCGGGCCAGCAGCTCGCGCGACTCGTCCGCGCCGAGCGGGTCCAGGGTGATCGAGCGGGCACCTTCGGCGATCAGGCCGGTCAGCTGATTCCGGCTGGTCACCACGACGAACGCGGTGGAACCGCCGGGCAGCAGCGGGCGCACCTGCTCGGCGTCGCGGACGTCGTCGAGCACCACCAGCACTCGCCGGTCCGCCAGCAGCGTGCGGTAGCGGGCGGCCTGCGCCGCCGGGTCCGACGGGATCTTGTCGTCCCCCAGCGCCTCCAGGAAGCTCCGCAACACGTCACCCGGCCGCACCGGCCAGCCGGAAGCGTCGGAACCCCGCATGTTCGCGTACAACTGGCCGTCGGGGAACCGCTCCGCCACCTGGTTCGCCCAGTGCACGGCCAACGCGGTCTTGCCGATGCCCGCCGTCGCCTCGACCGCCGAGATCACCACCAGGCGGGCGGATTCCGCCAGCACCGCGTTCAACGCCGCGGTCTCGTCCGCCTGCCCAGAGAACGACGCGACGGCCGGCGGCAGCTGCCGGGGCACCACCGGATCCCGTTGCCGCCCACCGAAGTGGACGCCGCCGTAGACGTTGCCGACCTGAGCGACCGGCCCGTTCACGGTGCCGCTCTGCTCGTTTTTGGTCTCGCCCTCATCGCCCACGAGCCACCCACCCCATCCCACCAGGCCCAATGCGACGTTCCGCCGATGATCTTAGCGCCGCTGCGACGGCCGAGAGGGGAAATCCCGCACCACGCGGGCGGATCAGCGTCGTGCCGCGACGAAAGCCTCGAACTCGGCCCGCTGCTGCGGGGTCATCACGTCCTTGGGGACGACCACGGCCTGCACCTTGCCGAACATCACGTACCAGGCCTCGGGAGTATCCACCGCGCGATCGAGCCCCTCCCACCGGCACCGCGACTCGACCAGCGGGTAGGCGATGTGCATCCACTCGTCGTCCAGCGTCAGGCGGTACCCGTGCTGGATGGCGGCGGCCTGGGTGCGCATCCCCACCGCGACCATGATCGGCCCGATCGCGAAAACCACCGCCAGCCCGCCGGCGGCGGCCGCGTACCCGACCGCCGAGGAGGTGTCCAGCACGACCAGGACCACGCCGAGGAAGGCGAGCACCCCGCCCAGGATGCGGGTGAGGAGCACGTAAGGACGGGACAGGAACCGGATCGTGCGCCGCAGGCGGTGCACGTCGTGGGGAACCTCCAGGGACATCTGCACCGACGCATCTTAGAGACGATTTCAGGATCGGCTCGCATGGCGGTGCGGCTACGGCCCCTCACATGTGCCCAAACGGGACCGGGCCGCGACCGCCCTCGCCGGACGGGTCTCGGCCGCCGGGCCATCATCCGGTCTTCACCTTCCGTCCCCTTCCGTCGATCAGCAGGAGCGCTGGCTCTACGACGGCATGGCCGACCTCGCCGCCGCGCCCACCGCCGGCGTGGACCTGGCGCTGTGGCTCATCGACAGCCACGCGACGACCCCCGGTTCCGCGGTGCTCACCGTCAACGGGACCACCGTCGGCCGGCTGGTCTTCGCGGGCGGCGCGACGAAGGGCTCGACGCTGGGCGACAGCACCGTCGCCGGATCGCCGCTGAAGCCGTCCTACCTGGAGCGGTCGCTACCGGCCGAGCTCTTCCGCGCCGGGGAGAACGTCCTCGAACTGCACAAAGACGAGGGCTCCTGGATCGCCTACGACGCGATCGGGGTGTTCGCCCGGCGCCGCTGACGTCGCGACGACCGGTTACCGTACGTTGCGATTCGCGCAGGAGACCTGCGCCTCAGCGGCGGGATGGTACCGGTCGAGATGAGCTCGGTTCACGGGGTGGCCCTCGGGTTTCGACCCAGCGGTAGCCACATCGGACACAAGCGTCACATCGGCACCAAACGGTCATATTTTACCTTTTCGGGCGTAATTGTCCGAAGGCTTGACAACGGAACGTGTTCGCGTTCACTCTTTCGTGCCATGAACCTGTCCGACAGCCGGGCAGCCGGACATGGCATCCGGCGAGTCGGCGCGATGGAGGCAGTCCTCGAGACCCTCCGCGACGCCATCGAACGAGGCGAGTACTCGGTGGGCGACAAGCTGCCCGCCGAGGCCGGCCTCAGCAAGGAGTTCGAAGTCAGCCGGTCGGTCGTGCGGGAGGCCCTGCGCGCCCTGCAGGCCCTCGGGCTCACGGCGTCGAAGACCGGCAAGGGCACGTTCGTGGTGTCGAACCGGCCGGTCGAGAACCCGGTGTTCGGCCATTACTCGGCGCGCGACCTCCTCGAAGCGCGCCGGCACGTCGAGGTCCCGGCCGCGGGCTACGCCGCGCGCCGGCACACCTCGGACCACCTGGACACGCTCACCGAACTGGTGGAGCGGATGGAGCAGGAGACCGACAACACCGCCTGGGTGGCGCTGGACTCGCTGTTCCACATCACCATCGCCCAGGCATCGGGCAACCCGGTCTTCGCGAAGGTCATCGAGGAGATCCGGGACGCGCTGGCCAGGCAGTCGACGCTGCTGAACCAGCTCGGTGACCGGCGCCCGGCGTCGAACGTCGAGCACCGGCTGCTCCTGGATGCGATCGGCGGCCGCGACGAGATCGCCGCGGCCGAGGCGATGACCCATCACCTGACCCACGTCGAAAGCACGCTCAGCAACATCGTCGGGGCCGCCGCTACCGCGGTGCCCGCAGCTGATGAGAACGGGGATAGCTGAATCCAATGACCGACCAGACCCTGCAGCCGTCGCAGCGTGGCGACGGCCCGGCCGACGCCGGCGACGCTGGTTACAGCAAGTCGCTGAAAGCGCGGCACATCAACATGATCGCCATCGGCGGCGCGATCGGCACCGGGCTGTTCCTCGGCGCCGGTGGCCGGCTCGCGCAGGCCGGCCCGTCGCTGGCGATCGCCTACGCGGTGTGCGGGTTGTTCGCGTTCTTCGTCGTGCGCTCGCTCGGCGAGCTGATCCTGCACCGGCCCTCGTCCGGTTCCTTCGTCTCCTACGCCCGCGAGTTCATGGGTGAGAAGGGCGCCTACACGGCGGGCTGGATGCACTTCCTGAACTGGTCCACCACGGGCATCGCCGACATCACGGCGATCGCGCTGTACGTGCACTACTGGTCGGCGTTCACCCCGATCCCGCAATGGGTGCTGGCGCTCATCGCGCTGGCGATCGTGCTGACCCTGAACCTGGTGTCGGTCAAGCTGTTCGGCGAGCTGGAGTTCTGGTTCGCCATCATCAAGGTCGCCGCGCTGGTGCTGTTCATGTTCGTCGGGATCTTCCTGCTGGTCACCCAGCACCCGATCGACGGCAACCTGCCCGGCCCGCAGCTGATCACCGACAACGGCGGGATCTTCCCGGCCGGCGTGATCCCGCTGGTCCTGATCATGCAGGGCGTGGTCTTCGCCTACGCCTCCGTCGAGCTCGTCGGCGTCGCCGCCGGTGAGACCGAGAACCCCGAGAAGATCATGCCGAAGGCGATCAACTCGATCATGTGGCGGATCGGCCTGTTCTACGTCGGCTCGGTCGTGCTGCTGGCGATGCTCATGCCGTGGGGCGCCTACAGCAAGAGCGAAAGCCCGTTCGTCACCGTGCTCTCGCACATCGGCGTGCCCTACGCCGGCGACGTGATGAACCTGGTGGTGCTCACCGCCGCGATGTCCAGCCTCAACTCGGGCCTGTACTCCACCGGCCGCATCCTGCGGTCGATGTCGATGGCCGGTTCCGCGCCGAAGTTCACCGCCGTGATGAACAAGAGCCAGGTGCCCTACGGCGGCATCCTGCTGACCGCCGCCGTCTGCGTGGTCGGCGTCGGGCTGAACTACGTGGTGCCCGCCGAGGCGTTCGAGATCGTGCTGAACTTCGCCTCCATCGGCATCCTCGCCACCTGGGCCATCATCGTGCTCTGCCACCTGCTGTTCGTCCGCAAGGCGCAGCGCGGCGAGGTGACCCGGCCGAGCTACCGGCTGCCGTTCTCGCCGTACACCGAGATCGTCACGCTCGTGTTCCTCGCGTCGGTGGTGGTCCTGATGGCCTTCGACGAGATCGGCCGGATCACGCTGATGGCCCTGCCGGTGATCATCATCGCGCTGGTCATCGGCTGGTTCCGGGTCCGCGGCAAGATCGACACCTCGGTGCTCGAAAAGGCCGACGCATGACCCGCACCCCGCCGGTCGGCGTTCCCGCGCACGTGCCGCTGGTGCACGTGCTGCGGGACGGCCTCGTCGAGAGCGTCCACCACGGCTCGGTCGTGGTGGTCGCTCCCGACGGTTCGATCCTGTTCCAGGCCGGCGACGCCGAAACGGCCTGCTACCCGCGTTCGGCGGCCAAGCCGATGCAGGCGGTCGCCATGGTCCGGCTCGGCCTGTCGCTGCCGCCGGACCTGCTGGCGCTCACGGCCGCCAGCCACTCCGGCGAGCAGATCCACCTCGCCGGCGCGCTGCGGGTGCTGGAGTCGGGCGGGTCGACCGAGGCCGACCTGGGCAACCCGGCCGACCTGCCCTTCGACCCGGCCGAGCGGGAGGCCTGGATCGCCGCGGGCCGCCCGGCGAGCAAGCTGGCGCACAACTGCTCGGGCAAGCACGCGTCGATGCTGCACGTCAGCCGCCGGCAGGGCTGGTCCACATCGGACTACCTGGATCCAGCGCACCCGCTGCAGCGCGAGATCGCGTCCACAGTGGAGGAGCTGACCGGGCAGCGGATCGCCAACGTGGCCGTCGACGGCTGCGGCGCGCCGCTGTTCGCCGTCTCGCTGCGCGGCCTGGCCACCGCAGCCGGGCGCATCGCCAGCGCGCCCGCCGACAGCCCGGAGGGCGTCGTCGCGCACGCGTTCCGGGCGCACCCGGAGATGGTGGCCGGTTCCCGCCGGGACACCACGGCGCTGATGGCGGCGGTGCCCGGCCTGATCGCCAAGGACGGCTTCGAAGCGGTGCAGATAGCCGCGCTGCCCGACGGCACCGCGATCGCCCTCAAGATCGCCGACGGCTCCGACCGCGCTCGCCTCCCGGCGACCATCGCGGCGCTGGAGATCGCGGGCGTCGACCCGGGCCTGCTCGCCCGGTTCACCAGCGACGGCCTGACCGTCACCGACGCCCTGAAGAACTGACACCGCAAAAGGGGTGTGCCCGCCGGAAGTCCCGGCGGGCACACCCCTTTTCGCAGTCCGCGGTGATGCTCAGCGGCGTTCGGCGTAGACGCGGCCGGCGTGTTCCACCAGGGCGATCAGGACTTCCTTGGCCGACTCGCGTTCCCGGGCGTCGCAGATGACGACCGGCGTGCCCGGGTCGAGGTCGAGCGCCGCGGCGACCTCCTCCACCCCGAAGCGCCGCGAGCCCGTGAACTGGTTGACCGCCACGATGAACGGGATCTCGCGGCGCTCGAAGTAGTCCACCGATGCGAAGCAGTCCGGCAGGCGGCGGGTGTCCGCGAGCACGACGGCGCCGAGCGCGCCCTGCGCGATGTCGTCCCAGAAGAACCAGAAGCGATCCTGCCCCGGCGTGCCGAACAGGTACAACGCGAACTCGTCGCGCAGCGTGATGCGGCCGAAGTCCATCGCCACAGTCGTGGTGGTCTTCTGCTCCACCCCGGCTGTGGAATCCACGCCGACGCCGGCCTCGGTGAGGCGCTCCTCGGTGTGCAGCGGCCTGATCTCGCTGACCGCGCCCACCATCGTCGTCTTGCCGACGCCGAACCCGCCGGCGATCAGGATCTTCAGCGCGGTGACGGGCCCGCCGATCCGGTGGTCAGAGCGCGCGGAGGCCATTGATCACTTCCCTCAGTACGTCTTCGCTCGGCAGTTCGCGCGGCGGCGTGGGGCGCTCGATGCGGACGTGCCCGGCGTCGAGCAGGTCTGCCAGCAGCACCCGGACGACGCTCAGCGGCAGGTTCGACCGGGCCGCGATCTCCGCCACCGACACCCGCCTGCCCCGGCAGAGGCCGAGGATCCCGACCTGTTCCGGGGTGAGCGTCAGGTCGTGCTCGGGCGCGGTGGCGGCCACCACGAGCGTGATGATGTCCAGCGTGCCGCGGCCCGGCCGGGCGCGGCCGCCGGTCATCGCGTACAGCCGCACCATCGGCCCCGCGTCGTCGTACCAGTTCTGGTGAGGCCCGTTCACGGCCCGCACCCCGATGCCGTCATCGGTCACCCCCGGCTTGGCCGGGCGAGCGGTCCGCGGCGTGCATGTGCTCGCCGACCTGGTTGATCAGCCGCGCCATCTCGTAGGCGACGAAACCGATGTCGGCGCCCGCGTCGGCGAACACCGTGAGGCAGGTGCCGCCGCCGGCGGCCACGACGAACAGGAAGCCGCCGTCCAGCTCGATCATCGTCTGCCGGACGGAGCCGGCGTCGAAATGCCTGCCGGTGCCCTTCGCGAGGCTGTGCAGCGCCGAGGCGACCGCGGCGAGGTGCTCGCCGTCCTCGTCGCGGACGCCCGACGACACGGCCATGGCCAGGCCGTCGTTGGACAGCAGCAGCGCGAGTCTGACTCGCGGCACGTTGTGGACCAGCTCGTCCAGGAGCCAGCTCAGCTCCCCGGACCGTTCGGTCGTGCCAAACATGGATGCTCCTCGTCTCAGGCGTCAGCGGAGTCGTCGGTCGCCGCGCCGCGCCCGCGGGCGAATCCCTGCTGGAGCGCGGACATCATGCTTCGCGCCTGGTCGGGCGAGAGCATGGACGCGGCGGCCGGGTCGGTTCGCTTGCGGTTGTCCGCTTGCAACCCGGCGGCGAGGCTCGCCTGGCGGGTCCGGCGCGGCAGACCCCCGGTGTCCGGTTCCGGCTCGGGCTCGTCGGCCGTCGCCGGCTCCACCCAGACCTGCTGCCGCGCCGGCACCGCGGTCCGGACCGGCAGCCTCGTCGCGATCGCCTTCTTCGGCGGTCGCGCGGGTTCGTCCGGTTCGGACGGCTGGTCGCGGGAGTCCTCGGCCGGTTCCGGCGTGAGGATCGACATCGGCAGCAGCACCACGGCCGTGGTACCACCGTAGGGAGAGCGGCGCAGCGACACGGTGATGCCCTGCCGGTTCGCCAGGCGGCTCACCAGGTACAGGCCCAGCCGATCACTTTCGAACAGCTCCAGCCGGTGGGCCTCGGCGATCAGCCGGTTGGCCTCCGCCAGCCGCTCCGGGCTCATGCCCAGGCCGCGGTCCTCGATCTCCACCACGAACCCGGTGCCCACCGGCTCGCCGTGCACCAGCACGGTGCTGTCGGGCGGCGAGAACGTCGTGGCGTTCTCCACGAGTTCGGCGAACAGGTGCGTGACGTCGGAGACCGACGAGCCGAGCACGGACAGCCCGGACATCCGGCGGACCTCGACGCGCGGGTAGTCCTCGACCTCGGAGACCGCCGAGCGGACCAGGTCCATCAGCGGCACCGGCTGGCGCCAGGCCCGACCGGGTGCGGCACCGGACATGATGATCAGCCCCTCGGCGTGTCGACGCATCCGCGTCGCCAGGTGGTCGACCCGGAACAGATCTTCCAGCGCGGCCGGGTCTTCCGTCCGGCGTTCCATGCCGTCCAAGATGCCGAGCTGGCGGTGCACCAGGGCCTGGTTCCGCCGGGCGAGGTTGACGAACACCCCAGACACCCCCGTGAGCAGTTCGGCCCGTTCGGCCGCGGCCTGCAGCGCCGAGCGCTGAACCGCGTTGAGCGCGTCGCCGACCTGGCCGATCTCGCCCTCGCCGGGCGCGACCACCGGGACGTCGGCATCGATGTCGATCTTCTCCCCGGCCCGCAGCCTGCGCATCGCCTGCGGGAGCCGCCGGTTCGCCAGTTCCAGCGCCGAGTCGCGCAGGCCGACCAGCTCGATCACCATGCCGCGACCGATCCGGACCGACACCGCGAGCGCGAGAAGCACGGCGACCAGGCCGAGGAGCACCGTCCACACCGCCTGCATCGTCACCGATCGGCTCGCCGCTTCCGCCTCGGCGGCGCCCGCGGCGCGAGCGTTGGCCTGGCTGGTGTCCACCGCCTGCGTCAGGGTCTGCACCGCGCCACGCCACTGGTCCGGGGCGAACGTGACGGCGCCCGCTTCGAGCATGTCCTTCTGCATCGCCCAGAGGGAACGGTAATCGTCGCCATCGACGAGTCGCCGGTACGCCTCCTGGCCGGCAGCCGGGAGTTCGGGCAGCAGGCCATCGGTCAGCACGTCCTGACCACCGAGTGCGACGGCGAAGGCCCGGTGCTGCTCGGGCGTCATCCTCGCGCCCGCCGGCACCGAGGTCACGATCGCGTCCTGCCGGGCGATCGTCTCCGCGACGCGGCTGTGCTGGAGGACGACCCGTGCGGTCGCGGCCGCCTGCCCGTCCTGCACGGTGGTCAGCACTTCCTCCACCGCGAACGCGTGCTCGATCGCAGCGGAGTACTCGACGTAGGCACTGGTCCAGTCCGCTGGCCGGGCGTTCTGGAACCGGTCGAGGTCCTGGACGAGCACGTCGATGCGCTCGTTCACGTCGGTGGCGAGGCTCGCGATGTCGGCCCTGGCGACGGTCACGCCGTCGAGCAGCGCGGTGGTGGCCTGCGCGGTGCGCGCGCGCTCGGCGGCGAAGGCCTGCTCCGCCGCCGGTTGCGGCGCGGCCAGATACCGCACGGCCGCGGCGCGCTCGCCCTGCAGGCTGCCGACCAGGTCCCGGACCGGGCCGGCCAGCTTCTCGTTGAGCTGCTCGACCTGGTGCAGCGTCCACGCGCTCTGCACCGCCGAGACCGTGGCCATCGACCACAGCGCCATGAGCGAAACGACCGGGACCGCGAGCAGCGCAACGGTCTTCGCGCGCACCGATTTCGGTTGCAGGCGCGGGAATCCAATGCCGGAATACCGGCGTTTTTCGGGCATGAACCATCCATCCCGGATTTTCGAGAAACGACTGTTGCGGACGCGGCGGGCGACCGATCAATTCACGCGATATGCGCGGCGGGAATTCCGTTGATCAAATTCTTCCGGCGGCGGTCTCCGCGGGATTCTCCGACGCTCCCCCGGCGTCGTCCGAATCGGGCTTCCGCGACGCGTTCGGCGAAATCGCGACGAACGCCGAGGTGAGGAACAGGTACGACCCCAGCAGGACGGTGAGCGGGAAGATGAACTGCATCGGCGAGGCGCCGGCCACGGGCGCGGCCACGTCGTGCAGGTGGACGCTCACGGCGGCCATGCCCGTGTAGTGCATCGCGCTGACCGCCACGCCCATCACCAGCGAGGCGCCGAACGCGGCCAGCGGGCCGTGGATGTTCAGGGTCGCCCACAGCGCGGCGGTCGCGGCGGCCACGGCGATGAGCACGGACAACGCGACGATCTCGGGGGCGTAGCTGACCATGCCGGAAAGCCGCATCGCCGCCATCCCGACGTAGTGCATGGCGGCCACCCCGACGCCGGCGATCAGGCCGCCGACGAGCACCGCCAGCACCTTGGAACGGCTGTAGCCGACCGCGAAGACGCCGATGCCGACCACCACGATGGCGACCACCAGGCTCAGCACCGTGAGCGGGACGTCGTAGCGGACGTCGGTGCCCGTGACGTGGAAGCCGAGCATCGCGATGAAGTGCATCGTCCAGATGCCGGTGCCGATCGCGACGGCACCGTTGATCAACCAATTGCGCCGCGCGCGGCCGGTCGTCGCGAGCGCGCGCACCATGCAGCGCAAGCCGAGCGCCGCGCCGACGCAAGCCATCACGTACGACAGGACCGGTGTCAGCCAGCCGAAACCGAACTCCGTCATCGAGCCTATCTGACCCATTATTCCCTAAAGCGTGTAGGCGGCACCTGTCAAGAAGCGACCCTCATTGCCCCGACTGGCCGGTCACGTCGAATGACCATACTCAGATCACGCGCCGATCACAACCACTCTCCACAATAGATTTTCGAGTGACAGACTATGCGCGGTGCGTGATTCCCGGCCACATACGACGCGGTTAATTCTCCCTTAAGTAACGCCCCCCGGCGCCACGACGACCGCGCGCGGGCCGAGAACGTCCGAATAGGACGATCATCTTCGGCGCCCTGCCGGAACGGCGGGCCGCCGCGTCACTCCCCGCCACCGTCGCCGTCGCCGCTGTCTCCCCCATCGCCGCCGCCGAGGCCGCCGAGGAGAGCCCGTTTCCACCACGGCAGCGGGATGTTCAGATGGGCGACCACGCGCTCGTCCGGGTACTGCTCCATCCCGTGGATCGCCACCGCTGTGGCCACCTGGACCGGATGGCTGAACGCCTGCCGAGCGTGCCGGCTTCCGGCCGGCACCTCCGACGCGGCCCGCGCCCGGTCCACCACCCGGTCGCCCTTGAACGTGCGCTTCGGCTCCCACCCGAGGTGCAGCGTTCCCACCCACAGGAACACGACGAGCGAAACGAGGAGGCACTCCGGCGAGAAGTAGCCGCGGATCAGCGAATCGACGACGCGGATCAACCCGGCCGCGGCGACGGCGCCGAGCAGCCCGATCAGCACGCGCAGCGCCTGCAACCGGCCAGACCCGCTGATCAGGCCGTGGACGCTCAGCCACGCCGCCAGCGCACGGGTGGTCCCGGACCGGCGGAAGGCGCGCCGCAGCTCGGCCATCGCGATGCCGTCGCCCGCCCAGTCCAGCACCCGCTGCTGGTACTCGTGCTGCACGCGAATGCCGGTGGCGCGCAGCTTTCCGTCGGCATCGACGCGCAGCGCCCCGGCCGCGACGAGCTCGGCGACGATGCTGTCGGCCACCCTGTCGACGCCGCCGCTGAGGTAGGCGAGCTGGTACTGGTCAGGCTCGAAGTAGCCGGTCTTGGGCCCGATCCTGGCCAGCAGGTTGAGCAGGGAGATGCCACCGCGCAACAGGACCATCAGGAAGAAGAGCAGGAAGGCGAACTCGGAGTTGCTCATCCCCCAGGCGACGTCCACGTGCCCTCCTCGATCGATCCGTTCCCCGGTAGACGCCCCACCGCCGTCGGGGTTGGCTCCGGGGCTGCTATCCCCGCACTGTCCGGGTCGAATCTTCGGCAAGCGTCCCTCAATTGACCCAGCGCACGCGGACACCATCACCGAGCTCGCCGAGGCCAACGTGCCGATCTCGTCTGGACAATTCGACCTGCAGCGACCTCCCGGCGAGCGGGCGCAGGTCGACGATTTGCCTGCTCGTGCCCAGCACGACCAGCCGTTCCAGGCTCGGCATCTCGGAAACGGGTGCCAGGTTCGCCACGACGTCGCCAACGAGGGTCAGCTCGGCGACACGGGCCGGGTGGGCCGCGATTCCCTCCAGCGCATCCGGGGCCGTGTGGTGCCCCAGTCTCAGCTTCCCGAGGTTCGGAAGCTCTGGAAGTGCGGTCAAAGCGAACCCGCGCGGCCAGCCGTCGATGCTCAAGTACTCGAGTGCTCGGAGGTGCCCGAACGGTGAGAGGTCCGTTCCCGAGCCCAGGTCACCGAGCGAGAGGCTGACGAGTTTCGGAAGATTCTCCAGGAAACCCAAGTCTGCGTGCTCCTGGCGGTGCCAAAGGTACAGTTGGACAAGCTCCGGGAGTTGCCCCAGCGCAGCGAGGTTCGTGTAGCTGTCGGCGAAGAACAGCAGTACCGACCGCAACCCTTGATGTTCCAGCAACGGAGTCACATCGATGTCCCCGCGCAGAACGGCACGGATCATCTCGATCTTTCTGATCCCGGCGAGGACCTCGAGCGTATCCAGCGGTTCGTGGTTCGGCAGCCACACGTCGGCGCGGTTGACGTTGCGAAGAGCAGGCAGGTGCGGGATGAACCTCCTGGAATCCACCCAGATCGAGCCGTTCACCAACGGCGCATCGGCCAGCACGTCGTGCGCGTAGCGCTCCGGGTCGAAGTACTGCCACGCCTTCGCGAGTTCCCGCTGAATCTCAGGACGCGGATCGCTCGCGTAGCAGGCCAATCGCGACATCGCCTCCGGCGTGGCCGTGAGCGCGACGGTGCGCACCGTCGACTCCGCCGCCGCAACGGACAGGTCCGTCAGGTCGGTGGGCAGGTAGTGCAGCACCCGGTGCCCGATCGAGGCCAGCGACGCCGTTTCCCGGAGGCTCCTCGGCGGCACCAGGCGATCGCGGATGACCTGGTCGACCCGGTCGTGCACCGCGGCATCCACATCCGTCACGGTCTCCAGGCACGCCGCCGCCAGCAGCCGCAGCCGCCGGGCCCGGGAGGGCTCGGCGTCGGCGCGGTCCAGGATTCCGGTCAGCAGCTCGCCCACCTCGTTGCGGTGGGCGTGGCCGCAGGCCATCACCACGGTTTCCCACCACGAATCCAGGTGCGCGTGGGCCACCAGTGCCTCGATCTGGCCGTCCTGGATCGCTTCGGCGGCCGCGAGGTACTCCTGGAACGTCCGGTGCACGAAATCGACCTGGCCGGGCACCGGTTCGCGCACCACTCCGCTGCGTTCCAGCAGGTGCGCGACGATCGCGCCGGGGTCGGCCGTGGTGTTCGGCATCGACCGCACCTTGCGCTCGACGTGCTCGCGGGCCTTCGCCGTCGACAGCTGGCTGCGGTTGCCGAGGGTGAGCCGCCACGCCAGGTCGCGGAGCAGCACGGACTTCTCCGTCAGGCTCAGCAGTCCGGTGATCTCCCGCTCGGCGTCCCGCAGTTCCAGCAGCATGCTCAGGGCGGCTTGGTAGAGCTCCATCCGGTTCTGCGGCAGTTGCGACGTCCGCCCCAGGTTGAGCGCGCACAACATGGCGCACAACAACGGGTTCGCCGCCAGCGCGCGGAGGTGCTCCCGGCTGTCGAGCTGGTTCATCAAGCGACGTTGGGCCGCCGGAAGCGCATCGACCGGGCACGGCAGCGCGTCGGCGTCGCGGGCGGCGTCGTGCCAACGGCCGAGGAACGTCTTCACGTCGGTCGGCCCCATCTGCTCCAGCAGCACCGAGGAGAAGCCCTGCTCGGTCAGCCAGCGCTCGTCCGCCGCCGCTGGGCGCGACGTGACGACCACCTTCGTCTCAGGGAAGGTCGCGTCCAGGTCGCGCAGCCATTCCCGCACCTGGTTCCGCTTCGCGGGCCGAAGCTCGTCCACGCCGTCCACCAGCACCAATGCCTCGCCGGACCGCAGGCTCCGGTGGACCCAGCCGGGCGGCATCAGGCCGACCAGCCACTTGGCGGTCTCGTCCAGGAACTGCTCCGGCGCGGGCAACGGCGAATCGGCGTAGCGCCGCAACCGGATCGGCAGCGGCACACACCCGTTCCACTCCCGGAGCCGGCCGGTGAACCCGCCCTGCGCGGCGGTGACCGCGAGCCAGTCCAGCAGCGTCGTCTTGCCCGAACCGGCATCGCCGCGCACCAAGGTCCGGTTCGTGAGCGCGGATTCCACGCGCGTTCGAGTCCGGCGGTGGTCGTCCTGGGCGGCGAACCACTTGTCCGCCGTGGCGGCGCCGTTTCGCGGGTCGTCGTCCGGCTCGGACACGGTCAGGCTCAGGTAGGCGACGCTCAACGACAATCTGGGCCGATGGCGCATGCTGAGCCCGAGCAGCTCCAGCCGGTCGAGCGCGTTCGCGATGTACCGCAGGTATTCCCCGCGGAACTCCTCGTCGTTCTCCGCGCCCTGCGGGGCGTGCAGGCTCGTCCTGGGCAATCGGGCGAGAATCTCGTCCAGTTGGGCGGTTTGCGCGGTCGCCCGCCCGAGGACCCCGGCGAGCGCGCGGGGCTGGAACGCGGGCAGCTGCCGGATCACCTGCACCAGGTAGCGGCAGGCCTGGTCGAGGGCGAGGTCGTGGAGCCTGGTGGCGAGCTCGGACAGCCCGGCGTGGTTGGGCACCTGCTGGCGGATGCGCCGCGCCAGCACCTCAGGGTCGGCGTCGGCGTCGAGGATCGCCTCGTCGGACAGATCCGCGTCGTCGATCGCGTCCACCACCGCATCGAGCGCCGCACGGACCTCGTTGTCCGGCAACGCCGAGAACTTCGTCTCCAGCAACGGTTCCAGCTGGTCGCCGACCTGGTGCCCGATGCCTTCGGCGAGGTGCTCCAACCGCTTGCGCTGCCGCACCGTCGACAGCTCGGCCGCGGCGAGTTCCACCAGCGACGCGGTCCGCTCCTTCGACTTGCGGCGCTCCTCCAGCCACGACTTCACGGCCCGCTGGGCAACGGCTTGGCCGACCTTGCCCGCGACGGTCTCCATCCCGGTGATGACGTCCCCCTCTGAACCGAATGTCAACCGGCTGGAACAGGACCGCCGAGCCTACTCGACGTGCCTCCGGAAGAACCCGGATCCTCGGGAACCCGGCCGTTCTCCCTGTTGTTCCTCCGCCCTCACCGGGAACGAGGAATTCGCCCGCGCCTCACTGGCAATTCATCGCCGGAGAATCTCCTGGCCGCTGCCACGGCGCTACGCTGCCGCCGGTTCGATCTTGCGGAGAGGCGGACGGCGATGACTTCTGCGGCATTCCCACGTTGGTTGGCTGCGCTCGGTGCCGTCGTCCTCCTCGGCGCACTGCTACCACCGGCCGCGCCCGCGTCGGCCGATCAGCCGCACCTTGCCGAGGAGCAGATCGCGCCGGGCGTGACCTACCGGTCCTTCGAGCTCTCCACCGAGCACGGGCCGGTCGTCGGATACCTGCTGACCGCGGACCTGCGCGATCCCGACGTCGAACTTGACCTGCTGCACCCGCCCGCGGTGGCCGCCCGGGACGAGATCGACGACATGACCAATGCGCAGCGGGCGGTCGCAGGCGTCAACGGCGACTTCTTCCACCTGAGCGAGACGCACGAGGGCGTCGCCGCGACGGGCTCCTCGGTCGGGCCCGCGATCGCCGACGGCGTGGACCTGAAAGCCGCCGTTCCCAACGGGCAGCGCTTCGGGCCGGGATTGCCCGCGGGCACCTCGACGAAGGACGTGTTCGGTCTGGGCGTCGACCGGCGCGCGCGAGTCTCCAGCGTGTCGTTGACCGGCGTGGTGCGCAGCGGCGGGACGACGGCCGACCTCGCGGGCCTGAACCAGTACGCGGTGCCGGTCGGCGGAATCGGGCTCTACACCTCGGCGTGGGGCGAGGTCTCCAGGGTGCGAGCGGTGTGCGGCACCGACACCGATCGCTCCGCGCCGTGCACCACCGACACCGAAGAAGTGGTCGTCCGCAACGGCGTTGTCAGCGCCGAGCACGACGAGCCGGGCGCCGGCGCCATTCCCGGTGACACCGTCGTCCTCGTCGGGCGCGAGGAAGGCGCCGCCGAGCTGGAGAAGCTCAACCTCGGCGACCGGGTCGTGGTCGAGTCCCGGCTGGAGGCGGCCGAGGCACCGCCGCTGGAGTTCGCCGTCGGCGGATTCCCGATCCTCCGCGCCGGAAAGCCGTTGCCCGGCCTGGAGACCGGGACGTTGGCGCCGCGCACCGCCGCGGGTGCCAGCTCGGACGGGCGGATCGCGTACCTGTTGACCGTGGACGGGCGCTCCGCCGCCAGCACCGGGCTGAGCGTCCGCGAGCTGGCCGACCTGATCCGGTCCTTCGGGGCCGCCGATGCCGTCAACCTCGACGGCGGCGGCTCGTCGACCTTGGCGGCGCGCGACCCCGGTCAGCCCCGGGCGGTGATCAAGAACGTTCCCTCCGACGGCGTTCCCCGCGCCGTGGCGAACGGGATCGGCGTCTTCTCCACCGCCCGCTGACGAACCCGCGTTCTAGAAACACCTCGGCCGCGCGCCAAGACCTTCCCCGGGTGACGCCGGCGTCAGACGACCTGTCCGCGCAGCGGAACCCGGTTCCACCACGTCACGCAGCGCCAGACCCACTCCAGCGGCCCGAATGCGAATCTGCTCAGCCACCAGCGCGAGAACACCCACTGCACCACCAGGATCCCGGCGGCCAGCAGCAGCATCAGGTCGTACCGGATGGAGTCCTGCCCCAGGCCGATCACCGGCGCCACCGCCAAGGTCAGCAGGGTGGCGGTGATGAAGTTCGTCAGCGCCATCCGCCCCAGCGGCGCGAACGCCGCGGAAAGCACGCCACCGGCGCGAGTCCTGCACAACAGCAGGAAACCGGACGCATAGGCGAGCCCGCCAAGCAGTCCCGCCGCCGCCCAGATCACGAAGAACGACGCCGAGCCCTTGCTGTTGACCTGCAACCAGAGAGCGAAACCGGCCAGCACCGCGGAGAGTCCGAAGGTGATCGCGAGCTGCCCCGCCCGGCGGTCGAGCGTGTCGATCACGCTGTACCGGACGGTGGCCGCGCCGAGCAGGAACAAGCCGGGGACCAGGCCGACTCCGCCGTTCAGCCCGAACAACCCCACCGCGAGCAGCCCGGCGCCGCCCCAGAGCGCGACCCACCGCGGCAGCACCGACGTCGGCAACAGCACGATCAGACCGACGACCGCGTAGATCAGCAGCGGCTCGCCCGGCAGCAGGAACTGGTGCCCGATCCCGATGACCAGCAGCGCCAGCAGCCTCCGCAGCAAGAGCACCCGGGGCCGGGCCGCTCGCCCGGTCGCGCGGTCCAGGAACAGCGCGAATCCCACGCCGAACAGGAACGCGAAGATCGGGTGGAACCGCTGCTGCACGAACATGTTCAGCGCCGAGCGGACCGGATCGGCCACCCCGATCGCAGGCCCCCAGCCCATGTGCACGATGTCCGGGATGTTGACGAACAGGATCCCGCACAGCGCGAACCCGCGCAGCGAGTCGAGATCACCGATGCGCCGCCGCACCGGTCGTGCCGCCACGGCAGTCGTCATCGACCCCACCTCCGCGATCCGCACGACGCGAGCCCGTCCGCGCACCGAACCGCTTGCCGGCGCATCAGAGGCTTCATCGCCCCGGCACCGGCCGCTGAGCTTGACACGAGTTCCTCCTGACATCGCAGCCCACTCGGCCCATCGCCGAGTCCGATCACGATCAGGATCAGGATCGCCGCGACCACCCCTATCGCGGATCATCCGCAAGGCCGAGTCCGGCCCGCACCGGTCAGCCGATCGGCCACCAAAGAACGAGCCATTCGGCCGGGAAGGCGGGAAAGCGCCTCCTCGCTCCGATCCCGTCTGCTACCGGGGAGCCCGATATCGCCCACCGGCCCCGGAATCCTGGGGCTAGGGTCGGTTCCATGGTTGATCGGTTCCAGGTCGTTCCGTCCGTCTACATCGCGCTCCGCAGGTCGGCCGCCCAGGAGGAGGTGCTGCTGCAGCTGCGCCGCAACACCGGGTACATGGACGGGCATTGGGCGATGGCCGCTGCGGGCCACGTCGAATCCGGTGAGTCCGTCATCGACGCCGCGCGCCGGGAAGCCGCCGAAGAACTCGGCATCGGCATCTCCGCCGGAGACCTCGTGCCGCTGTCGGTCATGCACCGAACGCAGGGCGACCACCGGGCGATCAACGAACGGGTGGACTTCTTCTTCGAATGCCGCCGCTGGAACGGCCGGCCCAGGCGGGCCGAGCCCGAGAAGACCGCCGATCTGCAGTGGTTTCCGCTGGACACGCCGCCGAGTCCGGCCGTGCCCCACGAGCAGTACATCCTCCGGCACCTGCGCGCCGGCACCCTCCCCCAGGTCACGACCTTCGGCTTCTGACCGCCCGCCGTCGGCGGGAGTTTGACCTTCACCCAGGGACAACCCGCAGGGTCGGGTCACCGGGCGAGACGCCCGGGACGAGGAGGGAGCCATGTCCAGGCTGAGCATCGGCGAGTTCGCGCAGGCGACGGGGCTGACTCCGAAGGCGTTGCGGCTCTACGACGAGCTGGGGCTGCTGCCACCGGCGGACGTCGATCCGCGTTCGGGCTACCGCTCCTACGACCGGTCCCAGCTCGAACACGCCCGGCTGGTCGCGTGGCTGCGCGGGCTCGGCATGCCGTTGGCCCGGATCAGGGTGGTCTGCGACCTTCCCCCGCTCGCCGCGGCAGCCGAGGTCGGCTCGTACTGGCGCCAGGTCGAGGCCGACACCGCGGCCCGCGGGGAGTTGGCGGCCTTCCTCCTCGATCACCTGTCGAGGAGGGAAACCGAAATGGCCGATGTACCAGCGGAATGGCAACTGCGCTCTGCTGCTCGAGATGACCGGGGGTTCGTGCGGGAGGAGAATCAAGACGCGGTGTACGAGGGCAGGAACCTGTTCGCCGTCGCCGACGGATTCGGCGCGCAGGGCATGGACCGCGCGGCGAGCGTCGCGGCGGTCGACGCGCTCCGGGCTCTCGACGCCGAGGCGCCCACGGGAAACCTGCTGAAGACTCTCGGCGCGGCCGCGAACGGCGCGCGGCAGGCCGTCCACGACTTCGCAGCCGACCCGGCGCACGAGAACGTCGGTACCACGCTGACCGCGATGCTGTGGTCGGGCGCCCAGTTCGCCTTGGCGCACGTCGGGGACACCAGGGCGTACCTCCTGCGCGACGGGGAGCTCACCCAGATCACCCACGACCACACCTTCGTGCAGTCGCTGGTCGACGAGGGAAAGCTGACGCCGGAGGAGGCGGCGACGCACCCGAACCGGGCAACGCTGCTCCGCGCCCTGCAACGCGGCGGGACCGTTGAACCGGACCTCCACCTGCGCGAAGCGCACAGCGGCGACCGATATCTGCTCTGCTCCGACGGGCTCCACGCGGTAGTGCCCGAACAGCAGCTGCGCGACGCCTTGGAGGCTGCAGGCGATCCCGGGGAAGCGGTCGATCGCTTCACCGAACTCATCCGCGACGCAGGCGCACCGGACAACTTCGCCTTCGTGGTCATCGACGCGCTCGCACGCGCGTAGCCGGCCGACGGCCCGTCCTCGCCAACCGGTCGAGGACGGGCCGTCCGCAGGCGATATCACCAGACGGTGTAGCCGCCGTCGACGACGAGGTCCGTGCCGGTGCAGTAGCTGCTGGCGTCGGAGGCCAGGAAGACCACGGCGGGGGCGATCTCGCGGGGTTCGGCGACCCGCTTCATCGGGGTGTCGCCCACCCAGACCCGGCGCCACTCCTCGTTGCTCATCCCGCGCTTGGTCATCTCGGTGCCGACGTAGCCGGGCGAGACGGAGTTGACCCGCACGCCGCGGTCGGCCCACTCCCCGGCCAGCGACTTCGTCAGGTGGATGACGCCCGCTTTCGCCGTGTTGTAAGCAGATTGCGGTTGCGGGTGGTTGGAGATGTGGCCGCTCATGCTGCCGGTGTTGACGATGCTCCCCGAACTCTGCTGGAGCATCCGCCGGCCCGCCGCCCGGCAGCAGTAGAAGACGCCGTCGAGGTTCACCGACATCACCCGCCGCCAGTCCTCGTCCGCGAGGTCCTCGCTGGGGTGGTTGTGCACGATCCCGGCGTTGTTGACCGCGACGTCGAGCGATCCGGCCGTCGTCGCCACGTGCTCGAACGCCGCCTCCACGCTGGCGGGGTCGGTGACGTCCGCGGCCACGAACTCGACGCCGTGCCGCTCGGCGGTGGCGTTGCCGACCTCCGGGTTGATGTCGCAGATGAACACTCGCGCCCCGGCATCGCGCAGCCCCAGCACGATCGCCTCACCGATGCCTTGCGCGCCGCCGGTGACGACCGCGTTCTTGCCGTTGAGTGCGAAGAGATCGCTCAAGTTCCCCTCCCGGGACGTGGCCGAGGCACGAAGCCTGATCATCCCGCCCGGCGGGAACCCCATCGAGTCCACATCGGACACCGATGTGCGCGGGCGCGTGCGCCGGGCCCGGAATCCGGTTGACTTCGTATGATGTTCGGACCATAGTTCGGCCATGCAGCCGCCGCAACCATCCGCAGCCGCGGCGCGCCGGAGTTCGCGCGATCACCTGGGCCACGTTCGGATCCCGGCGGGGAGCGCTGATCGCAATCCCCTTCGGATCGCTCCGGCAA
Organism: Saccharopolyspora sp. NPDC045941; assembly: GCF_056431445.1. Lineage (NCBI taxonomy): Bacteria > Bacillati > Actinomycetota > Actinomycetes > Pseudonocardiales > Pseudonocardiaceae > Saccharopolyspora > Saccharopolyspora sp. NPDC045941. The sequence continues at coordinate 89,370 of NZ_JBWKKU010000004.1, read as the reverse complement.
GTCCCGAGGAAGGCAGGCACCGTGAACCTCTCCGCCCACGCCGATCACGTCCTGCCCGATGACGCGGACCGGGCGACGCTGGTCGCCCGCGTCTTCGACCCGGACTGCGGCGGCCCGTGCGTCGCCGCGGTGCGCGGCGCGTCGGTCGTCGACCTGACCGGTGTCGAGCCGACCGTCGCCGGGCTGCTCGAACGGGCCGACGCCGGGGAGGTCGTGCGGACGCACGAGGGCGGCCGGAACTGGCGGCTCGCCGACCTCCTCCAGGCCACGCTGTCCGGCGACCGCGCCCGGCCGCACTTCCTGGCGCCGGTCGACCTGCAGGTCATCAAGGCGGCGGGCGTGACCTTCGTGCGGAGCATGCTGGAGCGGGTGATCGAGGAGCGCGCCGAGGGCGACCTCCGCCGGGCCGAGGAGATCCGCGCGAAGCTCGGCGACGTCATCGAAGGCCGGATCTCCCAGGTGCAGCCGGGCTCCGCCGAGGCGCAGCGGATCAAGGAGGTGCTCGTCCAGGAGGGCCTCTGGTCGCAGTACCTGGAGGTCGGCATCGGCCCGGACCCGGAGATCTTCACCAAGGCCCCGGTGCTGTCCGCGGTCGGCACGGGCGCGGAGATCGGCGTGCTCGAACGCTCGACGTGGAACAACCCGGAGCCCGAACTGGTCCTCGCGGTCACCTCCCGCGGCGTCCCGGTGGCGGCGACGCTGGGCAACGACGTCAACCTCCGCGACTTCGAGGGGCGCAGCGCGCTGCTGCTCACCGAGGCCAAGGACAACAATGCGTCCTGCGCGATCGGCCCGTTCCTCCGCCTCTTCGACGACCAGTTCACCCTCGACGACGCGCAGGACCTGGAGATCGGCCTGGCCATCGCCGGGACCGACGGCTACCGGCTGGACGGCGTCAACCCGGTCCGCGAGATCAGCCGCGACGTGCGGGAGCTGATCGGGCACGCCCACGGCCGCCACCACCAGTACCCGGACGGGTTCGTGCTGTTCACCGGCACGATGTTCGCCCCCACCGAGGACCGCGACGTCCCCGGCCAGGGCTTCACCCACAAGCCCGGCGACGTCGTGCGCATCTCCTCCCCCGCGCTCGGTAGCCTGATCAACGTCGTGAACACCGCGGAGGACGCGGCCGACTGGACCTTCGGCATCCGTGCGCTGATGACCAATCTCGCCGCGCGCGGCCTCCTGCAGGGCACCGCGACGTGACCGAAACCGCCCACCGACCGCATCGAGCGCCGGCCGTTCGCGACCAGAGCGGCCGGTGAAGGAGCCGGATTCCGTGCCGTTCGCAGACATCTCGTTCACCGAAACCGCGCGGCAGGCGCTCGATGCCCGGTGGGGTCTGCGCTTCGCGGGCGATCCCGTCCGGCTGCACGGCGGCGAGGAGTCCGCCGCGTTCGCCGTCGGCGACCACGTCGTCCGGGTGGGGCCGGAGTGGCGCAGCACGGAGGAAGCCGAGTGGTGCTACGCCATCGCCTCGCACGCTTCGACCGAGGTGCCGGAGGCGGTCGCTCCGGTCGCCACGGGCGACGGGCGCGCGGTGGTCCGGGTCGACGGCCGCCCGATGTCGGTCTGGCCGCTGGTCCCGGGCGCGTGGCCGACCCGCGAAACGCCCGGCGTCCCGGCGCAGGCCGCCTCGCTGCTCGCGCGGCTGCACCGTTCCTTGGCCGGGATGCGGCCGCCGCCGCGGCCCGTCCCGTCCGGCCTGGAACCAGGCCTGGACGGGTCCGAACCGCCTGCGGTACCGGCTCTCGCGGACCCGGAACTCGATTCGTGGCTCGCGGAATTCCACCGCACCCACCGGGAACGCCAGGCCGTGCACGGCGACTTCTACCCGGGCAACACGCTGACCGACGGAGGCGCCCTCACGGCCGTGGTGGACTGGGACGAGGCGTGCGTGGTCCCGCCCGCGGTCGAGGTCGCCTACGCCGCCCTGGAATGGGCCGAGGAGAAGTCCGCGATCGACACCGCGGCGATGCGCTCGTTCGTGCAGGCTTACGCCGCAGCCGACGGGCCCGCCGGGCTCCTCGACGAGGAAACCCTGGCGCAGCTCATCCGGCACCGGCTGCGCCGCGAGGTGGTGTCCTTCCACGAGCAGCAGCGGCTCGGCGTCGTGCACGACGCGGAAGACCTCGCCTACCACGCACGCCGTCTCGAGATCTTCGCCGAACTCCGCCCGTGACGGCGCAAGTCACCGGGCCGCGGTCGTGGCACGGCCGTAGTCGTCCTCCAGGCGGACGATGTCCGCCTGCCAGCCCGGCTCCGCCGTGGATGCCTCCAGCAGGACCGCGTCGGACACCGCGGTGACCCGGTGCACGACGCCGGACGGGATGCTCGCCGTCTGGCCGGGGTCGAGCTCCATCCGGACCAGCGAATCGCGGTTCGGCCCCAGGTCGAGGAGCACGATGCCGGACTGCACGGCGATCGTCTCCTCCTTCTTCTCGTGGTACTGCAGCGAAATCGACTCGCCCGCCCGGATGTGCAGCACCTTGCCGACGTATCGGCCTGCCACCACGGCGAAGATCTCCTCGTAGCCCCAGGGCTTTTCGATCCGGACCACCGTTGCGAGGCTGGACAGCGCGAACTCTGCGACATCAGTCACGACGATCCATCCTTCCCGTGCGGAGTGCCCCTCGGCGCGCGCACCGGGCAACGGCGCAGCGCGGGTGGACGGCCGGTGAAAGCACGTCCGCGGTCCTTCCGAGGTGTGGCGCACATTCCCGCATCAGTTCCCCCAAGCACGCGGTGTTCGAGCCGAACACCGCGGACCTGCGCACCATAACGCCGGGGCCGCGCGGCCGCCCAGGGCGCGCAGCGCCCCGCTACCGGATCGGACGACAGGCGGCACGCGATTCCGAAGAACAGCGCGGAAATCCGCCCACCGGTGCGCTGCCGGCGGAACGATTCATCCGGCACGTGGAAGCCGCGTCAGCCGATGGGGTCGGGCCCGACCGTCGGCAGGTAGCGCGGCGCCCGCCAGGCCTTCAGCTCGCGCTCGGCGGCGGCCGCCAGCGACAGCAGCTCGGCGTCCTGCCGGTCGCCCGCCATGAGGAGCAACCCGACCGGGAGCTCACCGACGGAACCCGCGGGTACCGAGACCGACGGGTAGCCCGCCACCGCGGCCGGCGTCGAGGACGGGATCACGTCGTTGTCGCCGCGCTCGCAGTCGGTCGTCCACGCCGGCGGGTTCGTCGGCGCGGCGATGGCGTCCAGGTCGTGCGCGGCCAAGGTCTCGTCGATCGAGCGCCGGGAGAGGTCCGCCAGCTCGGCGCGCATCGCCTGGTACTGCGGATCGGTCGTCGGCGGCGCGGCGAGCGCCTGTTCGAAGAGCTCCTGGCCGGCGAAGCAGGTCTGCTCGGCCGGGGTGCGGCGGTTGAACTCGCTCAGCTCGGCGAGGTCGCGGGGGCCGTGCCGGGTCGCGAGGTACGCGTCGATGTCGCGGTGGAACTCGCTCAGCAGCGCCGGGAACTCCAGCTCGCCCAGCCGGTCCTGGTAGGGCGGGGTCACCTCCACCACTGCGGCACCCGCCGCGGTGAGCCGCTGCGCCGCGGCGGCCATCACGGCGTCGACGTCCGGCCCGAGCGACGGCAGCCGCCACAGACCGATTCGCTTGCCGCGCAGGTCGCCCAGCGGCGAGAACGCGCTCTCCTCGCCCTGCAGCACCGCGAAGGTCAGCGCCGTGTCGATGACGTTGCGCCCCATGGGGCCCGCAGTGTCCTGCTCCGCCGAGATCGGCACGACGCCGGACTGGCTGACGAGGCCGAGGCTCGGTTTGTGGCCGACCACCCCGTTCATCCCCGCCGGGCACACGATGGAGCCGTCGGTCTCCGTGCCGATGGCCACCTGCGCCAGCGACGCGGCGAGCGCGGCAGCGGAACCCGACGACGAACCGCACGGGTTGCGGTCCAGCACGAACGGGTTGCGGGTCTGCCCGCCCACCGCCGACCACCCGGAGGTGGGTTTCCCGGCGCGGAAGTTCGCCCACTCGGACAGGTTCGTCTTCCCGAGGATGACCGCGCCCGCGTCCCGCAAACGGGTCACCAGGACCGCGTCCGAGCCGGGCGGGCTCCCGGCCAGCGCCAGCGAGCCCGCCGTCGTCGGCAGATCGCGGGTGTTCACGTTGTCCTTGAGCAGCACGGGAATTCCGTCGAGCGGGCCGAGGACGGTGCCGCGGCGGTGCCGGGCATCGCTCGCGGCCGCCTGGGCCATCGCCGCCGGATCGGTGCGCAGCACCGCCTTGATCTTCGGATCGATCGTGCGGATCCGCCCCAGGTAGGCGGCGGTCAGCTCCGACGAGGTGAGCGCTCCGCGCGACATCCTGGCCTGGAGCTCGGAAATCGTCACCGTGTCGAGGTCGACGCCCAATGCCCCGTGCCCGGTCGCCCCGGGATTGCCCAGCATCAGCGAGCCTGCGGTCAGTGCCGCGATCAGCGCGATGGCGCCAGTCCTGCGCATGAGGTCATCAGACAACCCGGAGCGGATCACCGCAAGATCTCTTCGCCGCAGCCGCCGCTCGCCCGGTCAGCCGAGGAACACCTGCGCGATCAGCGCGGAGACGAGGAACGACGCGGCGAAGGACATCAGCCCCACCGGGACGATCCGCCACCCGATCCGCTTGAGCGCGGGCAGGTCCTTGCCGATGCTGAGGCCCGCGAAGACCAGGATCGGCGTCGCCATCGCGAGGAACTCGACCGGCTTCACCAGCGACATCACCGCGTCGGCGACCGGGGAGATCGGCGAGGTGAGCAGGATGGCCAGCGCGGAGGTCACGGCGACGGCGGGCAGCTTGGTCAGCCGCTTGATCCCCAGGCCGGCGAAGACGACGGTCGCCACCAGCGCGAAGCCGAGCAGCGCGCGGGGCTCGACACCGCCCGCGTGGACGGCGTTGGAGACGAACATGGTCACCAGCGCGATGAGGATCGCCGGCAACGGCCGGACCCGGCTCGGGCTGCCGCTTTCGAGCTCCGCCGCCGAGAGGTCCGGGGCGGCCGCGGGCTCGATCTTGCGGCCGCGGGTGAGCAGCTCGTAGAAGCGGTCGGCCAGCGGGAGCGCGACGAACATGCCGATGTAGACGCCGGCGAGGCTGGTCACGAGGTTGCTCACGGTGGCCAGGGCGACGATCTGGTTCGCCAGCTCCGGGTACTGCGCGGCGATCGCGGCCGACGAGGCGGCCATCACCGAGCCGGACCCCACGCCGGTGCCCATCGCCAGCGCCAGCGGGCTGAGGATCCCGCTGCCGGCCAGCAGGCTCGCGAGCAGCGTCACGTACAGCGCGCCGACGACGCTGCCGAAGATGTACATGCCGAGCACGCCGCGGTATTCCTCGGAGTCGGGCCCGAACCGCTCGGACACCATCGCGAACGAGCCCTCGCGGTCGATGGAGAAGCACGCGCCCACCGCGGACCGCCCCATCCGCAGGAGCACGGCCAGCGGCAGCGACAACGCGACGGTGCCGAACAGGTGACCGATCTCCTGGAACAGCAGCGCGAAGCTCGCCTGCTTCAGCACCGGCAGCTCGTGGCCGACCACGAACGCCAGCCGCACCCCGAGCAGCAGCACGCCCATCTCCACCACATAGGTGGCGGCGCGCTGCATGCCGATGGGCACCGGGCGGAACCGCTGGATGCTCACCACGGCCCCGAGCAGCAGGCCCCAGATGATCGGGAACAGGGTGATCGCGCCGGGCCCGATGGCGACCTTGTGGCTGCCGATGGCTTCGGCGGCCGCGGCCAGGACGAGCGCGAGCAGCGCGAACAAGGCCAGTCGCCCGCGCGAACCGCGGGTCGGACGCGGCAGCTTCCGCGCAACCGTCATGCCGGACATGGCTTCCTCCGTGGTCGCCAGGAGAGGTGGGAACTAGGGCGGGGCGGTCAGACCCGCGTCGCGGCCGTGCCGCGAGTGGCCTGCTCGGCCAGGAACTTCTGCCGCAGCACCGGATCGATCGCCACGTCGACCGCGGTCAGCGCCATCGCGACGGCTCCGTCGAAGACCGCATCGTCGGCGGCGGGGGTGGCCGCCGCGGCGGCGAAGCCGTGCGTGTGCGGCGGGTGCTCGCAGCCGGTGATCGCGATGCTCGGGTGGATGCTGGGCAGCACCTTGGAGACGTTGCCCATGTCCGTCGAGCCGCCCCGGGTGCCGCGGGTGTCGCGGAGCTCCCGGCCCAGCGATTCGATGTGCGCGGCGAAGAGCTCCGACATCTCCGGCTCCTGCACCAGCTCGGCGTAGTCCGGCTCGGTCGGTTCGACGGCCATCGTCGCCCCGGTCGCCAGCGCCCCGGCCTCGAAGCACGCCAGCACCCGCTGCTTCAGCTCCGACATCTCGTCGAATTCGAACGCGCGCACCTCGCAGTCCACGACGGACCGTTCGGGGATGATGTTGGTGACCGCGCCGCCTTCGCGCACGAACAGGCCGATCCGGCAGTCCGCGGCGATCTGCTGGCGCAGCAACCCGATCGCCACCTGGGCCACGACGGCGGCGTCGGCGGCGTTAACGCCCAGGTGCGGAGCCGCCGCGGCGTGCGAGGCCCGGCCGCCGTAGGTCACCGCGAACCGGCTCACCGCCTGGCTGGAGAAGTGGCCGGGGTGGGTGTCGTACTGGGCCGGGTGCACCATCATCGCGACCGTGACGTCATCGAAGACGCCCCGCTCCAGCAGCAGCACCTTGCCGCCGCCGTGCTCCTCGGCCGGGGTGCCGACCGCCTTCACCCGGACGCCGAGCTCGTCGGCGACGGCGGCGAGCCCGATCGCCGCGCCGACCGCGGCGGAGGCGATGATGTTGTGCCCGCACGCGTGCCCGATGTCGGGCAGGGCGTCGTACTCGGCGCAGATGCCGACGGTGAACTCGCCCGAGCCGTATTCGGCCGTGAACGCAGTGGGCACGTCCGCCGGGCCGGGCTCGACGGTGAAGCCGGCATCGCGGAGCACGTCGGTCACCTTGGTCACCGACCGGTGCTCTTCGAACGACAGCTCCGGCTCGGCGTGCAGGTCGTGGCTGAGCCGGAGCAGCCGCTCCCGCCACGCCTCCTGCTCGGCCCGCACCAGCCCCCGGTAGGCCGTGATGTCGCCCTCGATGCCCTGACCGCCCACTGCACGCTCCTCGATGTCGGCCGCCAACCTGGACACGAAGGGTGAGCGATGAGACGCTTTCATTAGCCCGAACGCAGGAACGCAGCAGAATCACGGCCCAGATGCAGGATCAAGCCACGTCCCTCGACGAACTGGACCTCCAACTCGTCAACGCCCTGCAGATCGCCCCCCGCGCCGCCTGGTCGCAGGTGGGCGCCGTGCTCGGGGTCGACCCGGTCACCGCCGCGCGCCGGTGGGCGAGGCTGGAGCGGTCCGGCCTGGCCTGGATCTCCGGTTACCCGCCGATCTCCCCCACCCAGGCCAACGCGTTCGTCGAGATCGAGTGCGAGCCGGGCCGCGGGCTGACCGTGGCCCGGGAGCTGGCGACCGACCCGCAGGCGATGACGGTCGACGTCACCGCCGGCGGCCGCGACGTCCTGGTCACGGTCAACACGCCCAGCCCGGAGGTCCTGTCCGGCTACCTGCTGGACCGGATGACCCGCGTCGAGCACCTGCGGCAGGTGCGCAGCCACCTGGTGGTCCGGGCGTACACGGAGGCCAGCCGGTGGCGGCTGCGCGCCCTCGACCACGACCAGGTCGCGCGGATGCTCCGGGAGGCCGACGAGGCCGGCGACCGGGCCCCGGGGCCGCTGAGCGACGCGGACTGGACGATCGCCGTGGCCTTGGCCGCCGACGGGCGGACACCGGTCGGCACCCTCGCCGAAGCGGCGGCGACGAGCACCAGCACGGTGCGCCGGCGGCTCGCCCGGCTGATCGCCAACCAGCAGCTCCGGCTGCGCTGCGAGCTCGCGCGGAAGCTGTCCGGCTGGCCGGTCTACGCCTGGTTCTTCGCCCGGGTGTCGCCGGCGCACCTGGAGGAGACCGCCCGCGCGCTGGCCCGGATTCCGGAGGTTCGCGCCGTCACGTCGACCGCCGGCCCGTACAACCTGATCATCGCGGTGTGGCTGCGTTCCCTGATCGACGTGCAGGAGCTCGAGACGCACATGGCGCGCCGCCTGCCGCACCTGGACATCGTCGACCGCAGCGTCGTCGTCCGGCCGGTGAAGCTCGTCGGCAGGCTCCTCGACGAGCACGGCTACGCGACGGGAACCGTGTCGCTGGACACCCGGAGCTGCCCGTGACGGCTCAGCGCAAGGTACCGAGCCGTTGGCGGATCGAGGAGCGGACTCCGTCGGAGGCCGTCCAGTCGCCGTCCAGCGGGGTGATCGAGACGTAGTCGGCCGCCAACGCGTTGTTGTCCGAGTCGGCCACCGGGTCCCGGGACAGGTCCACCTCGGGCCGGATCACGTAGCAGTTCTCGCACAGGTCGGTGGGCTCGTACTTCGGCCGGACGAACGCGTTGCGACCGGTCTTGGTGATCCGGGTGCCCTTGACCTCGGGCGCCACCGGGTAGTTGATGTTGAGGCTCACGTGCTCGGGCAGCAGCCCCGCGCCGCCGGACGTGCCCTGCAACCGATCGAGCACGCGGGCGGTGTAGTCGGCCGCGGCGGCCACGTTCCCGAGCTGCGGCGGGTTCGCGGTGAGATCGATCTCGACGCTGATCGCGATGGCCGGGATCGACATCTCACCGGCGGTGATCGTGGCGCCGACCGTGCCGGAGTGGTTCGCCACGGCACCGGAGTTCTGGCCCGGGTTGGCGCCGGAGACCACGACGTCCGGCGGTCCCGAGGTGAAGACGTGCTGCAGCCCGAACAGCACCGCGTCGCCGGGAGATCCGCACACCGACCAGACGTCGGGCGCCAGCTGCTCGGCGGTGATGGTGTTCTCCGGCCCCGGCTCCCCGGACGCGTAGTTCGAGGACAGCTGGGTGCCGCTGCCGGACTGGTCGTCGCACGGGGCCACCACCGTGACCCGGTGCCCGGCCGCGGTCAACGCCTGCTTCAACGCCGCCAGGGTGGGCGCCGCGTGCCCGTCGTCGTCGGTCAGCAGGATGTCGAGCGGTTCCTGCTCCGGCGCGGCGGACGCCGTGGTGGTCAAGAACGCGACGGCGACCGCCGAGGCGGCCGCCGACCTGAAGATCCGTCTCATGGATTCGCCCCTTCGCTGGGAAAACCGGCTCATCCATTGGATCGACCCAACCAAGCACTTGTCCAAGTCCGGTTGGGCTTGCTTACATGCTCTATCGGCATGAACCTGCAGCAGCTCCATTACCTCGCCGCCGTCGTCGAGCACGGCACGATGACGGCTGCCGCCCGCGCGCTGCACGTCTCGCAGCCGGCACTCGGCCGCGCGGTGCGGGCGCTGGAGCGGGAAGTGGGCACCCCGCTGCTGGCTTCCGCAGGAAAACGCCTGTACCCGACGCCGGCGGGGCTCGCGGTCACCGCACACGCGAGAGCGATCTTCGGCCACGTCGCGGACATCCTGTCGTTGGGCGACGAGCGCGAACTCGTGCTGGCCGCGACGCCCACGCTCGGTGCCGGCGCGGCACCGCGGCTGCTCCGGGTGCTGGCCGAGCGGTGCCCGACTGCGACGGTGCTGCTGGAACGGCTCGACGGGCCGGCCGAGGTCGCCGCCGTCGTGCGCAACGGCCAGGCGACGGCCGGGATCGTCGAAGTCCCGTCACCGCACCAGTTCTCCACCGCCGACGGGCTCGCCACGCTGTCGCTGGGGCGTCGCGAGATCGTGCTGCTGTGTCCCGACGGGATTCCGGCGGCCTCTCCCCTGCCGCACCAGGACCTGGCCCGGCTGCCGCTGATCGTGCCCGCGAGCGGATACCGGCGCAGTCAGCTCGACGCCTGGTTCAGCTCGCTCGGCCTGCGCCCGCGCGTGGTGTGCCAGACCGACGAGCGCCTCGTCTGGGAGCAGATGGCCGGATCCGGACTGGGGTGCGCGTTCACCGACCGGTGGCACGCCGAGCGCGCGCCGGTGCCCGGCACGCGCATCGTGCAGTTCACCCCTCAGCTGCACACGAACGTCGAGCTGTTGTACCGCAAGGACAATCCCAGCCGGACGCTCCACGCCCTGCTCGCGGGGCTCGCGCAGCCGATCATGTCGTAGCTACGTCCCGCTGTCGCCGGAGGACTTCGTCGCCGAACTGACGGCCTCGGGCTGGTCGCCGCGAGACGCGGCCGACTTCGCCGAGGCGGTGGCACCGCTCCGGCGGGACATGGACAACCGCGTCTCCGGTGGCGTGCGGCGCGCCCTCGGCCCGGAACCCCGCAACTTCAGCGAGTACGTGAAGGCCGCGGCGGCCGCAGGCGCCTGGCGGGACGTCAGCTGAACCTGGGCAGGCGCGCGTCCGCGACGGCCTGGCGGAACCGGACGTCCCACTCCTGCCAGGTGCCGGCGGGCAGCACGCCGCAGACCTGCAACCCCCGAGGGTTCGACAGAGGCCCACAGGTGCACATCGTCCTCGGCCGTGGAGAACCACCTGGCCACGTCGGGCGAGTCGGCCTGCCAGCCGGGGAGGACCTGGTAGACCCGGCCCAGCTTCTCCCAGTCCGCGTCGGTGAACCTCGGCCAGGCAAGGCAGTAGATCCGCTCCACGCAGGCGCGTTCCACCGCCGCCCCACCCCGGGGCGGCGGCTCGGCGTTGTCGTAGTACCAGTCGTGCTCGTCCACCCGCCCAGCTTGCCCGTGCTGCTCCCGCGGCAGCACGCAGCACCGAACCACGGTACGAACTGGTTCTGCTCCGTTCGACGCAATTCGTGGCGGATCGAGCGAAACGCGGTCCACGATCTCCACCGAAGCACCAGGTAGGTGGAGTCGATGTTGTACTGTCGGTGACACTTTTACCGCGACGAGGATGGACGGGGCGGAGTGACTGAACCCAGGGGGCCGCTGGAACGACTGCTCGACACCGGGCAGGAGCCGCCGGAACTCGTCGACGTCAACACCGAGGAAGTCTCGATCGCACGGGTCTACGACTACTGCCTCGGCGGCAAGGACAACTTCGCGGTGGACCGCGCGGCGTGCGAGGCCATGAAGGAAGTGGTCCCGGAGACGCCGCTGCTGGCGCAGGCCAACCGCTGCTTCCTCCGCCAGGCCGTCAAGTACCTGGTGGGTGAGGCGGGCATCCGGCAGATCGTGGACATCGGGTCGGGCCTGCCCACCGCGGGCAACGTGCACGAGGTCGCGCAGGAGATCGCGCCCGAGACCCGCGTGCTCTACGTCGACAACGACCCGATCGTGCTCGCCCACGGACGGGCGCTGCTGGCGGACGAAACCACCACCACGGTGATCAACGCGGACCTGCGCCGCCCGGACGCGATCTTCGATCACCCCGAGGCGGCGCGGCTGATCGACGCCACCAAGCCGTTCGCGGTGCTGCTGGGCGGAATCCTCATGCACCTCGAGGACGAGGAAGACCCGGAGGGCGTCGCGGCCAGCATCCGCGACCGGCTGCCCAGCGGCGGCTACCTGCTGGTGTCGAACACCTGCGACACCGGCGAGCCGCGCGCCCAGGAGCTGGCCCGCGTGTTCGCCGACAGCGGCATGGGAACCCGCTGCTTCCGCACCTGGGACGAGCAGATCCGCTACTTCGACGGGCTGGAACTGATCGAGCCGGGACTCGTGCCGAACAACCAGTGGCGTCCCGGCGACGACGTCCCCGACCCGCAGAACCCGGCGCACGCGATGCACATCGGCGGCCTCGCCCGCAAACCCTGATCACCCGGCGATGGCGCGATTTCCCGCGAAACCGCGCCGTCCCGGGTGGCACGGAGCCGGTGGCGATCCCGCGTGCACCGGCGCTCTCCCGATGCGTCACGGGAGGTTTCCGATCCTGCCCAAGGTGCCGTTTCAGAGCAACATGCGGGCAAGTGCGGGACGTGGCCGCCGGGGGTGCAGGGTGTTGATTTTGCGCGAAATCGCCAACGGTGTCGGGCACCGGACGCCTTCGCGTGAGCCCGATGGAGCCTTTGGAAAGACCTCCGAAATTGGTGCGCCGCCCGAGCGTCGTTGAGCCGTCGGCACCCCCCCGAGCCTGGCCTGAGTCGTCTACGCGCCAAGGGAATCGTGCGCGTGGCGATGCCCGGACGCCTGCCGCGCTCAAGCAGCTCCCACCACCGCTCGCCGAGTGGTGCGCGTCACCATCGCAGTTTCAGAGCACGTGCTCTGTTATGTTGGCGGCGTGCCTCGCCCACGCACGCATGACCTGGACCGGCTGCTCGACACCGCGGAACGGCTCATCGCCGAAGGCGGCCCCGAGCGGCTCACGATCCGGCGGCTCGCCACCGAATCCGGGGTGTCCAACGGCGCGATCTACCACGCCTTCGGCTCGCTCGCGACGCTGCGGGGCAGGCTGTGGCTGCGTGCCGCGACCGAATTCCTCGAACTGCAGAAGGAACTCGTCGACGAGGCGCTCGGGGAACTGCCCGGCCTCGACTCGGCGGTGAACGCGGTCGTCGCCGCCGCCGACACCCCGGCGGTCTTCGCGAACCGGCGGCCGGCCGCCGCCAGGATGCTGATGACCGTGCGCCGGGACCAGCTGCTCGGCCCGGAACTGCCGACGGAACTCGCCGACGAGCTCATCGGCCTCGACCGGCGGCTGGTGTCGCTGATGCGCCGCCTCGCGCAAGCGCTCTGGGACCGGCGCGACGGCCCCGGCGTCGACGTGATCACCACCTGCGTGGTCGACCTGCCGACCGCGCTGTTCCGCCGGGAACTGACCGCCCCCACCACGGACGGCACCACGCAGATCAGCGCCGACGCGCGCCGCCGCCTCGATGCGGCCGTCCGCGCGGTCCTCGCCTTCCCGCCGCCCGACCGGCGCGAAAGACCACGCACATCCTCCGGAAAGGACTGACCATGCCCGAGCTCCGCGAAGAGGACGACGTCTACGTCCTCGACCTCGGCGACGACGAGAACCGCTTCTCCCCGGAGTGGCTGAAGACGGTGCACTCGCTGCTGGACACCGTCGTCGACGCCCCGTCCCCCGGCGCTCTCGTGACCACCGGGCAGGGCAAGTTCTACTCGAACGGGCTCGACCTGGACTGGCTGCTGAACAACTACGACCAGCTCGACTCCTACCGCACGGAGATCCACGAGCTGCTGGCCCGCGTGCTGACCCTGCCGGTCCCCACCGTCGCCGCGATCAACGGCCACGCCTTCGGCGGCGGGGCGATGCTGGCCCTGGCGCACGACTTCCGGGTCATGCGCGCCGACCGCGGCTACTTCTGCTTCCCCGAGGCCGACATCAACATCCCGTTCACGCCCGGGATGGCCGCGCTCATCCAGGGCAAGATCACCCCGGCCGCGGCGGTCGCGTCGATGACGACCGGCCGGCGCTTCGGCGGCGATCAGGCCCGCGGCCTCGGCCTGGTCGACGAGACCGCGCCCGAGGCCGACGTCGTCCGCAACGCCGCGGAGATCGTCCGCCCGCTGGCGGGCAAGGACCGGGCGACCCTGAGCGCCATCAAGTCCACGATGTTCGCCACCGCGGTCGCCGCCCTGCGCGCGCCAGCGCAGTAGCGGGAGGTCCCCGAGGAAGCCATGACCGGATTCGACGTCGTCTTCATCAACGGAACCGTCGGCGCGGGCAAGTCCACCCTCGCCGAGGCGATCGGCGAGCTGGAGGTGCGGGCGGGCCTGCCCCACGCGCTGATCGACCTCGACCACATCCGCCAGTGCTGGCCGAGCCCCGCCGACGACCCGTTCAACCACGTGCTCGAACTGCGGAACCTGCGCGACCTGGCCGCCAACTACCGGCGGGCCGGCGCGCGGCACCTGATCGTCGCGGGCGTGATCGAGCAGCGCTCGGCCGTCGCCCGCTACCAGGCGGCGCTGGATTCGACGGCGATCCTGCTGGTCCGGCTCGTCGTCGAACCGGCCGTCGCCCGCGACCGCCTCCGGCGGCGGCACGCCGACGACGAGCCCGGCCTGCGCTGGCACCTGGATCGCACGACCGAACTCGCCGGGATCATCGACGCGGCCGGGCTCGACGACGTCGTCCTCGACTCCTCGCACGAGCCGCCGGCGGTCCTCGCCGAGAAGGTCCGGACCGCCGCAGGCTGGTGATTCCCCAGCGGCTAAAGGGATTCGCCGTCGGGTGCCGCCGTCTCCAGCAGCCGGCCACCGGCGAGCCGGAGCCAGCGATCCACGCCGATCTTCGCGAGGAACCGCTCGTCGTGGCTCACCACCACGAACGCGCCCTCGTACGCCGTGAGCGCGCTCTCCAGCTGCCCGATGCTCAGCAGGTCGAGGTTGTTGGTCGGCTCGTCGAGCAGCAGCAGCTGGGGCGCCGGCTCGGCGAACAGGACGCAGGCCAGGGTGGCGCGCAGGCGCTCGCCGCCGGAGAGGACACCGACCGGCAGGTGGATGCGGGAGCCCCGGAACAGGAACCGGGCGAGCAGGTGCATCCGCTGCGCCTCGGGCATTCCCGGCGCGAACGCCGCCAGGTTCTCCAGCACCGTGCGGTCGAGTTCCAGCAGGTCCAGCCGCTGGGACAGGTAGGCGACGCGCCCGTCGGCCCGCTTCGCGCTCCCCCCGGATGGCGCCAGATCGCCGTTGATCACGCGCAGCAGGCTGGACTTCCCGGCGCCGTTCGGTCCGGTCAGCGCGATCCGCTCAGGCCCCCGGATCGCGAGGTCGACGCCGTCGCCGGCGAACAGGGCCCGCTCGCCGCGGTGCACCTGCAGCCGCTCGCCGAGGAAGACCGTGCGCCCGGCCGGCAGGTTGGTCCCGGGCAGTTCCAGCGTGATCCGCTGCTCGTCGCGCAGTGACCGCTCGGCATCGTCGAGCCGCGCCTTGGCATCGCTGAGCCGCGCGGCGTGCGTGTCGTTCGCCTTGCCCGCCGATTCCTGAGCGCGCCGCTTCAGCCCGCCGGCGACGATCTTCGGCAGCCCGGCGCTGTCGATGTTCCGGGCGGCGTTGCTGGCCCGGCGCTGCGCTCGTTCGCGCGCCTGCTGCATCTCCCGCTTCTCGCGCTTGACCTCCTGCTCGGCGCTGCGGATGTTCTTCTCCGCGACCTCCCGCTCGGCGCGCACCGCCTCCTCGTACGACGTGAAGTTCCCGCCGTGGAAGCGGACCTCTCCCCGCTCGAGCTCGGCGATGCGGTCCATCCGGTCGAGCAGCGCCCGGTCGTGGCTGACCAGCAGCAGGCAGCCGCTCCAGTCGTCGAGCACGTCGTAGAGCTTGCGGCGCGCGCCGCGGTCGAGGTTGTTGGTCGGTTCGTCGAGCAGCAGCACGTCGGGCCGCTTCAGCAGCTGCGCGGCGAGGCCGAGGGAGATGACCTGCCCGCCGCTGAGCGTGTGCAGGCGCCGGGTGAGCGAGACGTCCCCGAGGCCCAGCCGGTCCAGCTGGGCGCGGGTGCGCTCTTCGACGTCCCAGTCGTTGCCGATCGTGGTGAAGTGCTCCTCGCCGGCGTCCCCGGACTCGATCGCGGCCAGCGCGCGGAGCACCGGGGCGATCCCGAGGACCTCGGCCACGGTCGGATCGCCGAGCAGGGGCAAGGTCTGCGGCAGGTAGCCGAGCACGCCTTCGGCGGACGCGGTCCCGGCGCCGGGCCGGTACTCGCCGGCGATCAGCTTGAGCAGCGTGCTCTTCCCCGCGCCGTTGGGCGCGACCAGCCCGGTGCGCCCGCCCCCGACGGTGAACGACAAGTCCTGGAACACCGGGGTGTCGTCGGGCCAGGAGAAGGACAGGTTGGAGCAGATGATGAATGCATCGGACATGCGAGAACCCTCGTGGTGATGCGGGCACGCCTGGGCGCCCGACGGCTGAGAAAGGGACGACAAGATCGCCACGCGGCGGCTGCGCTCCCGCGCGCCAACCGGCGGCCGTTCACGTCCGGGCATCACCCGGAGATGTCGTCGTCACCAACCACGTCTGGTCTCCCTTGCTCCGATCGGAGTCACCGTAGCAAACGGCTTCCGGCCCGATCGAACGGTTTTCCGGCGAGCCGCTACCTCAGCCGTGCTCGGCCAGCCACCCGACCGTGAACTCGTGCTCGGACTCGAGCAGGCCGCGCACCTCGCCGGCGAAGAGGCCCTCCAACTTGCCGCCGAGCAGCGGGATGGCCACCTTCACCTCGCCCTCTACGACGAACTCGCAGGCCGGGCCCGCAGGCAAGGCACGCAAGCGCTGCACCGCCGTGATCGAGCGCGGCATCACCAGGGCTCCTGCCGTCACCTCGCCCGCGAAGCTCCCGTCGGCTTCGCGTCGCCACTCCTCGGCGCGGTCGATCGCGAGATCGCCGCCGACGACGGTGCGGGCGATCGCCGGAACCGCTTCGGCGCGCACGCCCTGCCGGATCCGGAACCGCGCACCGGTCCCGGTCGCCTCGTGCTCCAGCAGTTCGTTGTCGCCGCCGAGCACGCGCAGCCGCTCGCGGACGTAGTCGGGGTCGATCAGCACGGCGAACACCCGAGCGGCGGGCCACTCGTAGGTGCTCCGGTACTCGATGCGGCGGGTCATGCGGGGGAGGTTACTGCCGATTCCGCGTCGCCGCGGTGATGATCCGGTGTCGCGCGAGCGACTAGCGCGCGTCGGCTCCGGGACATCGTGTCCTCAGAGGACGTTGCCGGCCGGCCTTCGACCGTCCAACGTGATCAGTTCGCGGGAGTTCGGTTAATTCGGTGGCACTGCTGAGGAAAACCCGCGATCATTGCCGGGTCTAGTCGACCGGGAGTCAGGAAGAAAGATGTACGCGGCAGTCGAAGGCGCAAGGGTACCGATCCGGATGTGGGCAGACCCGCAGTCCGTGGAAGACGCTGCCATGCGCCAGTTGCACAACGTCGCCAACCTGCCGTGGGTGCACGGCCTCGCCGTGATGCCGGACGTGCACTACGGCAAGGGCGCCACCGTCGGCAGCGTGATCGCCATGCGCAACGCCGTGTCCCCTGCCGCGGTCGGCGTCGACATCGGCTGCGGGATGAGCGCGGTGCGCACGTCCCTGACGGCCGCCGACCTGCCCGACGACCTCGGCGTCCTGCGGCGGCGGATCGAATCGGCCGTGCCGGTCGGCTTCGCCATGCACCGCACGCCGGTGAACCCGGCGCGCGTGCCGGGCGTCGGCGGGTGGCAGGAGTTCTGGTCCGCCTTCGGCGACCTGCACCCGGGCGTGCAGAGCCTCCAGGACCGGGCGCGGGCGCAGGTCGGCAGCCTCGGCGGCGGCAACCACTTCATCGAGGTCTGCCTCGAACAGGGCGGCCCGGACGCCGACCGGGTGTGGCTGATGCTGCACTCCGGTTCCCGCGGCATCGGCAACGAGCTGGCGAAGCGGCACATCGACATCGCCCGGCGCCTCCCGCACAACGCGGACCTGCCGGACCCGGACCTCGCGGTGTTCGTCGCGGGCACCCCGGAGATGCAGGCGTACCGCCGGGACCTGTTCTGGGCGCAGGACTACGCGGCGCGCAACCGGGCCACGATGCTGGCGCTGGTGCAGCTCGCGGTGGCGGACACGGTGCCGGGCACCAGGTTCGACACGCCGATCTCCTGCCACCACAACTACGTGGCGGAGGAGCGCTACGACGGCGTCGAGCTGCTGGTCACGCGCAAGGGCGCGATCCGGGCGGGCGCGGGTGATCTCGGCATCATCCCGGGCAGCATGGGCACCGGGTCCTACATCGTGCGCGGCCTCGGCAACGAGCGGTCGTTCGAGTCGGCCTCGCACGGCGCGGGCCGGCGCATGTCGCGGACCAAGGCCCGGAAGACCTTCACCGCCGCGGACCTGGAGGCGCAGACCGCGGGGGTGGAGTGCCGCAAGGACGAGGGCGTGGTGGACGAGATCCCGGCCGCCTACAAGGACATCGAGTCGGTGGTCGCCGCGCAGACCGACCTGGTGGAGGTGGTCACCCACCTGAAGCAGGTCGTGTGCGTCAAGGGGTGAACGACCGGGGGACTCGGCGCTGCCGAGGCCCCCGGCTTCCCCTAATCCGCTGGTGAACCCGGCGGTGACGCGGATTCCGCCGAGTGGCCCGGGTGGCGGCGGGCTGGTCTGATCGCGTGGTGGACGTGGCTGCGGATCCGGGCGTTGCGGCCCGGTGGGACTGGCGTTCGGTGTTCTGCTGGTCGTTGTGGGGCTGGGGCTCGGCGGCGTTCAACACCGTGATCCTCACGTTCGTGTTCACCGTGTACCTGACGGGCTCGGTCGCCGACGATCCGCAAGGCGGCTCGGCGGCGCTCGGCGTCACGCTCACGATCGCCGGGGCGTGCATCGCGCTGGTCGCGCCGGTGACCGGCCTGCGAAGCGACGCCGGCGGGCGCCGCAAGAGATGGCTGGCGGTGCACACCGCGCTCGTGGTGGCCTGCACCGCGGCGTTGTTCTTCGTCCAGGACGACTCGGCGTACCTGCTGCTCGGCCTGGTCCTGGTCGCCGCGGGCAGCGTGTTCGTGGAGTTCGCCGGCGTGAACTACAACGCGCTGCTGCTCCAGGTCTCGACGCCCGCGACGATCGGCCGCGTCTCCGGATTCGGCTGGGCGATGGGCTATTTCGGCGGGCTGATCGCGCTCGCGGTGGTGCTGTTCGGCTTCGTAAAGCCGGAAGCTGGCCTGTTCGGCGTGACCTCGCAGGACGGGCTGAACATCCGTTCCGTGGCGCTGTTCGCGGCCGCGTGGTTCGCGCTGTTCGCGCTGCCGGTGCTCCTCGTCGTCCCGGAAGCACCCGCTCGCGCGGGCCGGACGCATCGGTCGTTCCTGGGCAGTTACCGGGTGCTCGGCCGGCGGATCGCGCGGATGTGGCGCAGCGACCGGCAGACGCTCGGTTTCCTGGTCGCCAGCGCGCTCTACCGGGACGGCCTGGCCGCGATCTTCACCTTCGGCGGCGTGATCGCCGCGGGCACCTTCGGCTTCGGCCCCGGCGAGGTGGTGGTCTTCGCCATCGCGGCGAACCTGCTCGCCGGGGCCAGCGCGTTCCTGGGCGGACGCGCGGACGACCGGTTCGGCCCGAAACCCGTCATCGTCACGGCGCTGTCCGGACTCGTCGTGGTGGGATCGGCGCTGGTGGTGCTGCCCGGCAAGGCCGCTTTCTGGGTGTGCGGGCTGCTGCTGGCGGCCTTCCTGGGACCGACCGAATCGGCCAGCCGGACCTTCCTCGCGCGCATCGCCACCCCCGGCCGCGAAGGCGAAACGTTCGGCCTCTACGCCACCACCGGTCGGGCCGTGAGCTTCCTCGGACCGCTGGCGTTCAGCGGCTTCATCGCGATCTTCGGCACGCAACGCGCGGGCATGGCCGGGATCGTCCTCATCCTGGTGCTC
The DNA here is from genome assembly GCF_056431445.1 of Saccharopolyspora sp. NPDC045941. NCBI lineage: Bacteria > Bacillati > Actinomycetota > Actinomycetes > Pseudonocardiales > Pseudonocardiaceae > Saccharopolyspora > Saccharopolyspora sp. NPDC045941. Next base: position 70,147 of record NZ_JBWKKU010000004.1, on the reverse strand, counting down.
GGACTCCTGGCCATGCTGCCGGTCCGGGCACCCGAAGCCACCGCCGACCGGTCCTGACGCCGGGACCGCTCACGACTGGTCCGCGGCCAGGAATTCGGCGATGAGCCGGTGGAATTCGCCGGGCCGGTCCAGCGGGAGCAGGTGCCCGGCTCCGGATACGACCGCCACCCTCCCGCCCGGCGCCGCCGCGGCCGCCTGCCGGACCTCCCGATCGCCGACGAGCGCATCGTCCGATCCGCGCAACCACAAGCTCGGCACGGCCAGCCGCCCCAGCTCCGGCAGGTAGTCCAGCCGCATGCCGAAGGGCCCGTAGGCGAGGATCTGCCAGTCGTCGAGCGCCTTTTCGCGATGGCGGGCCTTGGCCTGCGCCTCGGCGCGGGCGAGTTCGACGATGCGGTCGAAATCCTCGGTGGCCGCACCGGCGGCGAGACCGCGCACCATCGACCGGCGGATCATGGTGGCGGAGTTGGCCAGGTAGCGGCTCGACGCGCTCAGCAGGCCGGGCGTCCGCAGCGCCAGCCAGGTGGCGAGTTGCGCCGGGCGCCGGGCGCCTATCCCGCCGGGTGCTGAGAAGACCGCGCGGGCAACGCGTTCCGGGTGGTGCAGGCCGAATCCGAGCGAGATGCCGCCGCCCATGGAATGCCCGACCAGGGTGACCCGTTCGATGCCCAGGTGGTCGAGGAGCCGCTCCACGATGAGCTCGCACAACTCCTGGTCGACCGTCCGCTGCCACGGCCGGCTGCCGCCGTGCTTCGGCAGGTCGATCGCGTAGACGCGGTGCGTGCGGGCCAGCGCCGGGAGGACGCGATGCCAGAGCAGCTCGACGGTGTCGAACATCGCCCCGTGCAGCAGCAGGACCGGTTCGCGGTCCTCGGCGCCCGCCGCGTACAGCCGCACCGGGCCACCGGCGAGTTCGAGATCGGAGACGGTGGCGAAACCGGTCATGGCCGTCCCGCCTGGTCGGTGCCGAGCTGCTCGGTCAGGCGGCCGAGGAGCAGCAGGTGGGCGTCGGTCGCGGCGGATTCGGGCGGGCGTTCCAGGCCCCGCTCGACGAAGGTGATCACCACGTCCACCGCCGCCGCGAGCTGATCCCGGGTCAGCGGCCCGAGCATGGAGTTCGCCGACAGCAGGCCGATGGTGAACGACGACAGCGCGAGGGAAACCGCCTCGGGCCGGGCGTCGGTCGCCAGCGATCCGGCCTCGTGGAGGGCTTCGACGTAGTCGGTGATCCAGGCGAAGCGCTGCCGGTACCGATCGCCGCCGACCGCGCGGGCGTGGGAGCCGAGAACCGCCTCGTCGTCGAGGAACGCGGCGGTCATCAGCGCGTCGTCGAGCAACGCCTCCAACCCGAACCGGTAGACGGTGCTCAGACCGACCGGCGCGGGCGCCGCGACGACGCGTTGGCGCACCCGCTCGACCAGGCGACGCATGCACCGGGTGAGCAGGGCGTCCATCAGCTCGTGCTTGCCGTCGAACTCGCGGTAGATCGCGCCCTTGCCGATCCCCGCTCGGCGAGCGATCCGCTCGACGCTCACGCCGTCGAAACCGTCGCGCAGCACCAGATCCTCGGCGGCGCCGAGGATCGCGCCCACTCGGTCGGGGATCAGCGGTCGCGGCACGGGAACACCTCCGGCTCGTAGTGACCGAGATCAGGTAGACGGTCACTATAGCGCGCCCCGCAGCGCGGTTAATGGCTTGCCTTCCGGCTCGCGAACGCGAAAGGGTTGCCGCGTGGCTATCCGGTTCCCGCTGATGAGCGCCCGCCTGCAGGTCCGCCCGTTCCGGACCGAAGATCACGCCGCGATCCACGAGGTCTACGGCGATCCCGAAGTGATGCGCTACGTCGCCTACGGGAACGCGGCCTCGGCGGCGGAGAGCGCGGCGATGGTGAACGACTACATCCAGCACCAACGCTCGCACGGCTACGCGTTCTGGGCCGTGATCGAGCGCTCGACGGGCGACCTCATCGGCGACGCCGGATTCGAGGCGAACGGGGACGGCGCCGAGTTCGGATACACGCTGGCGCGCCGGCGGTGGGGACACGGCCTCGCCACCGAGGTCGGCCACCTCTGCCTCGCCGCGGCGTTCGGCCGGCTCCACCTGCCGGAGCTGACCGCGGTCGTCGACCCGCGGAACCCGGCATCGGCGCGTGTGCTCGACAAGCTCGGATTCCGGTTCCACGGCGAATGCGTCGAATACGACAGGCCGCACCACCGCTACCTGATCACCGCCGATGACCGGCGGCGCCGCGCGGCGTCCGCGCGGCACCTTTCCGGCTTTTCGGGGCACTTTGGGGAACATCCTCGCGCGAATTGATCGAAAATTGATCGCAAATATCCGACGTCAGCGCGATCACCCCAGATCAACAGCCTCGATCGTTTTCTCAAAATCATTTTTCGACAACCTTGAACAATTGATCTCCAAAGCGTTCAGATCATATTTGCGGACGATCTGGCTAAATGGACGATCGTCGCCTCACGACGCAATCCAGTGGTGACGATCTGTGACGATTCTCCCTGGTTTCGCGGCGTCGATCGACGACCAACGGGGTGATCGGAGCGCTACATCGGTGTCGATCTCACCTTGCGTGAAGAGTATTCCCAATTGGACATATCAACAGCACCCCGATCGTATGATCATGCATTGCTGCCGCTGCCAACCCGAATGACCGTGCTTACCGTTACGAATAGTCGCCTTCAGATCTAGCGAGGCGATCGGGGAAAAGATCTCGGATGCGGGATTCTCGCTCGAATGATCAAAGGGAGGCTCGAGTGTCCTCAACGCTTGTTCGCCTTGGCGGGATCGCCGCCTTTGTGTTGGGCACGTCGATCGGCCTGACTCCTGTGGGGAACGCCGAAGGGAATTTGGCGAAGCCACCGCTGGTGTCCACGACCGATGACCAGTGCGAAAACTCGGAAGACTGCCTGCAGCCGCCGGAGTGCAAACCCGAGGACTGCCTGAAGCCGCCGCCTTGCTTCGAGAACTGCCCACCGGAGGAGGTCAAGCCGCCAGTCGAGCAACCTGCCCTGCCGCCTGCACCGCCTCCGGCGCCTCCGGCACCGCCGGCCCAGCAGCCGGCAGCACCGCCGCCGGCCCAGCAACCGGCGCAGCAGTCGCCTGCGGCCAGGCCGACCTCGGTCAGGCCGCAGCCGACGGCCAAGCCCGCCGTTCCGATGAAGCCGCAGCAGCGACCGCAGGTCGAGCAGCGGCCGGTGGGCGCAGTGCCGGCGGGTGGCGGAGCCACGGCACATGACGAGTCCGGTGCCGCCGGCCCGCTGCTGGCAGCCAGCGGTGCGGCGGCCGTCGCCCTGGCGGCCGGTGGCGCTTACGCGCTCCGCCGCCGGAACGCCGAGTCCCGGCGCTGACTCGTATCGGAATGGTGGTGGGGGGGGGGGGGGGGGGGGAACCACCACCCCCCCCAACGACCCCCCACCGCCACAGACACAAAAAAAAAAAAAAGAAGAAGACAGAAGAAACAAACCCCGCCCCCCCG
>NZ_JBWKKU010000004.1:0-66644 GCF_056431445.1 Saccharopolyspora sp. NPDC045941 | reverse complement strand
GAACAACGAGGAAAAACACGGCGGGGTGGGTGGGAGGAGAAGGGGCGGAGACAAAAACAAAAAAAAACACAGGCCAAAGAACACAAAAAAGAAACCCCCCCCCCCCCCCTCCCCCGCGACGGCCCGCGATCGGCGCGGGCACCGGAAACGGCGGAGGTAGGAGCATGCGGGCCCCGGTTCTGGCCATGTGGTGCATCTTGCTGGTCACCGCGGCCGGCTCGGCGTTCTTCGGCCCGGCGGACGCAGATTCCACGCCGCCGCCGATCGCGGCCGCCGGACCGGTCCCGCCCGGACCGGTGACGGCGGCCCCGGGCGATCCCCACCCGACCGGGATCGCGATCCCGGCCATCCGGGTGGCGTCGACGCTCGTCCCGCTCGGTCTGAACGGGGACGGCACGGTGCAGGTTCCCCCGATCGAGAAGCCCGGGCAGGCGGGCTGGTACGACGGCGGGCCCGGCGCGGGCGAGATCGGCCCCTTCGTCGTGCTCGGCCACGTCGACTCCTACACCGAAGCCGGCGTGTTCTACCGGCTGCGCGACCTCCGCCCCGGTGACCAGATCCGGGTCGACCGCCGGGACGGGTCGCGGGTCACCTACGTCGTCGACCGCGCCGAACGGTTCGCCAAGGACCGGTTCCCGACCGAGGCCGTGTACGGCGACGTGGCGCGCCCCGAAATCCGGTTGATCACCTGCGGCGGGGACTTCGACGAGACGCGCCGCAGCTACGAGGACAACCTGGTCGTGTTCGGCCACCTCGTCTGACCGTCGACCGATGCGCACCCGGGACGGTCGCGAACCTGTTCGACGGGATGGAAGCCGCGGCTGAGTACCGATGGCCCCTGTGCCCCCGGCTCTCTCCGGGCCATGCTCGGGCGGAGGGGGTACCACCGTGCCGTTCGAGAACCGCAGGGACGCCGGCCGCCGGCTGGCTCAGCAGTTGCTGCACCTCCGCGAGGCGGACGCCATCGTGCTCGGATTGCCGCGCGGCGGCGTGCCAGTGGCCTACGAGGTCGCCCGGGCGCTGCGGGCACCGCTGGACGTGATCGTGGTTCGCAAGCTCGGCGTCCCCACCCACCCCGAGCTCGGCATGGGCGCCATCGGGGAAGGCGAAGCGCGCATCATCAACGACGAGGTGCTGTGGAAGACGGGCGTCAGCGCGAAGGAACTCGAGGAGGTGGAACGGCGCGAGCGGGTCGAGCTCGACCGGCGCGCGAGACTGTTCCGCGTCGACCGCAGGCGCGTGGACGTGGCCGGGCGGACGGCCATCGTGGTCGACGACGGGATCGCCACCGGTTCCACCGCGCACGCCGCCTGCCGCGTCGCGCGCGAGCAGGGCGCCGCCCGCGTGGTGCTGGCCGTGCCGGTGGCGCCGCCGCACGCCCTGGAACGGTTGGAGGAGGTGACCGACGAGCAGGTCTGCCTGGAGACACCGGGCTGGTTCATGGCGATCGGCCAGTGGTACCGGGACTTCGCCCAGACCTCCGACGCCGAGGTCGTCGAGCTGCTCCACGACACCGACCGACCGCGCGACGAGGGGACCGCCGATGACGGGTGAGCACCGCGCATGCTCGCGGCGCGAATTCCTGGCCCTGGCCGCCGCCATCGCGGTGCCGCTGCCGGGGTGCGCGCAGCAGGAGGAGCTGGGAGGGGTGCCGCCGTGGATGCTGACCCCGGACCCGAAGACGGACCCGGATCTGGAGCGCGACGTGCGGATCATCCACGAGCTCCTGGTCCACCACCAGGAGATCGCACGGACGGTGGACCACTACTCCTACGGGGTCCGGGCCACGACCACCAGCGCCAACCGGGACGTCGCCGCGAACCTCCGCACCCACGTCGAACGGATGCGGTGGCGGCTGGCGCGCGGCGACGCGATCCGCCAGCTCGACCCGCTGTTCGCGGAGCTCTTCGAGCACCACGCGCAGATCGACCTGCAGGTCGAGCCCCTTCCCGACGGCGTGCGAGTCCTGGAGACGTCGTCGGATCCGCGGGTGGTGATGCTCCTCCGGCAGCACGCGGTGGCGGCGGTGTCGGAATTCGTCGCCTCGGGAATGGATCGCGCCCTGCGCCCCACTCCCCTGCCACCCGGCTACTCGGACTAGCGACACCTTCCGCAGCCCCTCGCCGGCCCGTGCCACCTGGTCCCGGTGCCGCGAAGTGTCCTATTCGGATTTTCTCAACGTTGTTGCGGGATCAGGGGAATCATCTGCCAGGCACTCCGCCAGGAACCTCTTCAGGCCCGACCAAGGCATTCCGAGCACGCAGAGCCCGCCAAAGCAGAAACGCCGTGGCCGCGATCCGGGACGCATCCACCCCGGGAAAGCCGCCGTCATGGCGCGGTCCGCTAGGAAAGGCGGCATCAGCTTCTAATTCCGCCGGTGCCGAACCGCCGACACCCTTGCCGAAGAGGTCCACCGCGAACGCCTGGTAGCCCCACGGCAGGAGCCGCTCGACCTGGGCATCGGTGCGCCCCTCCACGCCGTGGCAGACCAGCACCGTCGGCGCGGGAGCGGGTATCGCCCCGCTGGTCGGCAACGCGCCTTCGAGCGTGGCGGTGCGCCACTGGGCGGCGCTATCGCTGCCGGGACGCGCCGGGAGGCGTGTCCGCCGCAAGCGGAATCCGTTGCTCATGGGGCGAATCGCTGTTCCAGCGCGGCAGCAGGAGCGGCGTGCCGAGGATGAGCACCCCGGCGATCGCGATGGCGACGCGGGGGGCGGTGACGGCGGCGAGCAGCCCCCAGAGGAACGTCAGCGCCGAAACGGTGGCGCCGCTGCCGATCGACCACGCCGCCAAGGTCCGGGCGACGCTGCCGGAATCGATGTTCTCGAGGCGGTACGTGGCGAAAACCGGGTTGAAGACGCCCATGCTCGTGATCAAGCCGAACTCGATCCCGATGATGAGCAGCAGGCCCGGCGGGCCGGGCGGCACGAACGCCAAGCCCACCGGCCAGCACACGGCCACCGTGCCCGCGGCGAGCATGACCCGGTGCTGCCCGAACCTCGCGACCAGGGGCCTCGCCAGCCGCGACCCGACCAGGCCGCCGATGCACGGCACGCCGAAGGCCAGGCCGTACTGCCACGGCGCGTAGCCCAGATCGCGGAGGAGCAGGACAGTGAGCAGCGGGACGGGCGCCATGATTAGCCCCTTCACCAGGCTGTTGTTGAGGAACAGCCGCAGCAGCACGGGATGCCGGAAGATGCAGCGCCAGCCTTCGACGACGTCGCCGGCGCGGAACCGCGATCCGCGCCGCTCCGGCGGTCGCTCCCGGCCGCTGATCGCGCGGATCCCGAGCGCGGAGAGCAGATAGCTGGTGGCGTTGAGCACGACGGTCGTCACGGGGCCGAGCGCGCCGATGGCGAACCCGCCCAGCGGCGGACCGATCGCGGTCGCCGTCCACGTCGTGGACTCGAACCTGCCGTTGGCCGCCAGCAGGTCGTCGGGCCGCACCAGTGCCTTGAGGCACGCGCCGCTCGCCGCGGTGAACAGGATGTTGGCGGCCGCCACGAGCACGGACACGACGACCAGCTGCGCGAAGGTCAGCACGTCGAACGCGTAGGCCGCCGGTACGGACATCAGCACCGCGAACCGGACCAGATCCATCGCGATCATGACCGGCCGCTTCCGGTGGAACTCCACCCACGGGCCGAGCGGCACCGCGAGGACCGCACCGACCGCCAGGCCCGCGGCGGCCAGCGCGGAAACCTGCGTCGTGCTGCTGTGCAGCACCAGGACGGCGATGAGCGGGAACGCGTCGAGCGCGAGCCAAGTGCCCGCCGTGCTTACCGCGTACGCCGCCCACAACCAGCCGAAATCCCGCCCCAACGATGGACCGCGCTGCAACACCACCGCCTCCGAAAACCGCGTGCCGACCGCATAGATCAAACCGCTCGGCAGCGGCCGCGGTGCAACCGGTACCCAGGAGCGCCACGCCGGGTGGTCGGGCGTCCTCATAGGACGATCTGGCGGAGCTCGGTGGCCCGACCCGGGCACGACCGGTGCATGCGATGCCCGCGCTCGGGGAACCCCTGTGCTGGACGGTCGACCGAGCTCAGGAGGACGCCGTCATGGGTATTCTCAGCTGGATCCTGTTCGGGCTGATCGCCGGGGCGATCGCCAAGTTCATCCTCCCCGGCCGCGATCCCGGCGGGATCATCGTGACCATCGTGATCGGCATCGTCGGCGGGTTGCTCGGCGGGTGGGTCGCGACCAGTGTTACCGGTGGTGCGGGAGTCACCGGTTTCAACCTGATGAGCTTCGTCTGGGCCATCATCGGCTCGGTGGTCCTGCTGCTGATCTACCGGCTGATCTTCCACCGCACGCGCGCTTGACCGCGCCCGGCCGAGGTCAGGCGGCGAACCGGGCGAGGCGGTCTTCGAGGTCGTCGCCCGCATTGGGCAGGCGGAACGACGGGGGCTGGAGCATGCCGGGGTTGCGGCCGTCGACCGCCTCCTGCAGGAAGTCCCGCACCAGCCCCGGCTCGGGCAGGATGTCCTCGCCCATGAACTCGATGGCCGTGGTGTCCCCCCAGCCGTCGGTCTCCACCCGCAGGGCCCAGCCGCTGACCTCGTCCCAGGTCAGCAGGAGTGGGCAGTCCACGAGGGTGGGCACCTTGGAGTGCACGAGGATGATCGCCGTGGCCAACCCGCTCTCGAGGTCCACGTCGACCTCGTAGACGTCGTCGCCGAGGTCGCCCGCCACCGTGCGGACGTAGTTGATCAGTCCACCTGCCGCCGGACTCGTCATGTCCATGGTTTCCCCCCGAACCAGAACAGCGCTCCGCTGTTGTCCTGGGGTAACCGGGCCGCCGTCGCCGCAGACCGCCCGATGGCATGAATTCCACCCGCGTCGATCTAGCGACGCGATGCGCAGCGGTCCATTACGCCCGCCGCGCCGATGGTTTGTGGTCCGCGGTTCCGGGAACTGCTAGGTCGGGTGCGGCCACGACGGGCGCAGCCCACGCCGCGTGCGCGGGTGGGCGGGGTCTCTTCTTTGGACGGATCATGGCGATCGATCCTGGGGGCGGGCCGAGCAGTGCGGGCCTTGGCGGCGAGTTGCTGGACCTCGCGCTGTCCGCACACGGCGCGGTCGGCTGGCGGTTCGACTTCGCCGACCGCAAGATCACCTGGATGCCCGGCATGGACGTGCTCCTGGGCATGCCGGGCGCGCCCGACGAGGCCGTCCGCGACCGGCTGACCGAGCTCATCGAGCCGTGGGCGGCGACGGCCGACCCGTCCGCCTGGCCGCAAGAAATCGACCGCGAACAACCGATCATCACCGCCCACGGCGAGACCCGACTGCTGCAATTGCGCGCCCGCGCGTACGGTGACCGGCGCACCGGCGGCCTCATCGGCCTGATCCGCGAGGTGACCGGCCTGCACCGGGACCGGCAGGCCCTGGAGGACCTCGCCGGCCGCTACTGGCTGCTCGCCGAGCTCAGCCCCGATGCGATCTGCGTGCACCAGAACGGGATCATCAAGTACGCCAACCCGGCGATGAGCAGCATCCTCGGCGCCGAATCCTGCGAGCGACTCCTCGGGCGGCGGGTCACGGACTTCGTGACCCCGCAGTCGGTGGTCGAAATGCGCAAGCGGCTGAAGTTGCTGACGGCCGAGGGCATGGCGACACCCCGGTCGTACGCCGACCTGCAGCGCGTGGACGGCACCTCGGTCCCGGTGGAGATGGTGGCGGTGCACACCACCTGGGAGGGGCGTCCGGCGGTGCAGGTCATCGGGCGGGACATCACCGCGCAGAAGACCGCCGAAGCCGCGCTGCGCTACCAGGCGGCGCTGGTGCAGCACGTCAACAACGCCATCATCGCGACCAGTCGCGAGGGCGTGGTCACCAGCTGGAACCCGGCCGCCGAAACCGTGTACGGCGTGCCCGCCGAGCAGGCGTTGGGACGGCACGTCGAGACGCTCGTCGGCGCGCCGCTGCGGCCCGAGGCCCTGGTCGCCGAGGGCGGGGTCACCGAGGCCGTGCACCGGCACCGGGACGGCACTTCCCTGGTGGTCCGGATCTCGGCGTCGGAGATGGATTCCGGGTTCGTGCTGGTGTGCGCCGACGAAACCGCGCACCGGCAGGCCGAACAGGACTTCGCGACCGTCGTCGCGGCGCTGGACGAGGGCGTCGTCGTGGTGGGCTCGACGGGCACCATCGAGGCGGTGAACCCGGCCGCCGAGCGCATCGCCGGCTCGACGGCGGCCGAGATGATCGGCACCGCGCCCACGTCCTGGACGCTGTTCGACGAGGCCGGGACCGCGATGCGGCCGGACGAGCACCCCGCGGTGGTGACGCGGCGAACCGGCAAGCAGCAGAACTCGCGGGTGATCCGCTTCAACCGCGCCGACGGCCACAACACGTGGTTGGCGGTCACCGCGCGGTCGCTGAACCCGCAGGACAGCCCGCCGCACAAGGTCGTCATCTCCTTCAGCGACATCACCGAGAGCCGGGCCGCCAGGGAGCGGCTGGAGTACGAGGCCACCCACGATCCGCTGACCGGCCTGGCCAACCGGACGCTGGTGCTGCGCCACCTCGGGGCCGCGCGGCTGCGAACGCTCCCGATGGCCGTGCTGTTCATCGACCTGGACAACTTCAAGCGGATCAACGATTCCCTCGGCCACGGCGTCGGCGACGAGGTGCTGCGGATCGCCGGGAACCGGTTGGTGCGCGCGACCCCCGGGGAGGCGCTGGTCGGCCGGCTCGGCGGGGACGAGTTCGTGATCCTGGTGCACGGCGAGGGCAGCCACGCCGTGCTCCGCAGGCTCAGCGAGCGGCTGCTCGCCGCCCTCACCGAGCCCATCCACGTGCAGGGCAGGCAGCTGCACGTCAACGGCAGCATCGGCGTGGTGCTGGCCGCGCCGGACGACACCCGGTCCGCCCAGGACCTCCTGCGCGACGCAGACGTCGCGATGTACAAGGCCAAGGCGCACGGCGGCGGGCGCTGCGCGTTCTTCGACGTCGACCTGCGAAAACGCGTGCAGCGGCACATGGTCCTGGAGCAGGACCTGCGCCACGCCGTGCGGCGCGAGCAGCTCTGGGTGGCCTACCAACCGGTCGTGGACCTGCGCACCGAAGGCACGGTCGCGGTGGAGGGCCTGCTCCGGTGGTGGCATCCGCTGCACGGGGCGGTTTCGCCGGGCGAGTTCATCCCGCTGGCCGAGGAGAGCGATCTGATCAACCCCATCGGCGCGCACATGCTGCGCGAGGCGACCAGCCGGGTCGCCGCGGCGCGCGAGCGCCACGACCTCGATCTGCACCTCAATGCGAACCTATCGCCGCTCCAGCTGGAAGATCCCCGGCTGCAGGACCACGTGCAGCAGGCGCTCGCGGAATCCGGGCTGCCGTCCCACGCGCTGTGCCTGGAGATCACCGAGAACGCGATCATGCAGGACCCCGAAGCCGCGACGCGCGTCCTGACTGCGCTGCGCGAACTGGGCATCGGCCTGGCGATCGACGACTTCGGCACCGGCTACTCCTCGCTGGCGCAGCTGCGCCAGCTGCCGCTGGACATCGTCAAGATCGACCGGACGTTCATCACCGACCTCGGTTCCTCCGATGAGCTTGAGATCATCGTCGCCGGCATCGTCGCGATGGCCCACGCGATCGGCCTCGGCGTGGTGGCGGAGGGCATCGAGACGGCCGCCCAGCTCGCCATCATCCGCGACCTCGGCTGCGACCAGGGGCAGGGCTACTACCTCGGCAAGCCCGCCCCGATGGACTGGCTGTTCCCGCCGACGGCCGGTCGGCGGTGAGCACCGGCGGTCCGGGGTCGACCATCCGGATGCTTTTCGGCGCGCTTGTCGCGCGGACCGGGCGACCAGCGGGTTTCGACTGGCTGCCGCCGGGGCCTGCTGGTCGAATCGTGCCGTGGGCATGACCGCGAATACCCCGCCCGCACCTCATCGGGACGTGCGCGGGGTGATCAGCTGGGCGCTGTGGGACTGGGGTTCCGCAGCGTTCAACACCGTGATCTTGACGTTCGTGTTCACGGTGTACATGACCGAGGGCGTGGCCGCCGATCCGAAGAGCGGCTCGGAGTCCCTCGGCCTCGCACTCACGATCTCGGGCGTGTGCATCGCGTTGGTGGCGCCGGTGACCGGGCAGCGCAGCGACGCCGGCGGGCGCCGCAAGCTGTGGCTGGCGGTGCACACCGCGCTCGTGGTGGCCAGCACGGCCGGGCTGTTCTTCGTCCGGGACGATCCGGCTTACCTGCTGCTGGGCCTCGTGCTGATCTCGGTGGGCAGCGTGTTCTCCGAGTTCGCCACGGTGAACTACAACGCGATGCTGCTGCAGGTCTCGACGCCCGCGACGATCGGCCGCATCTCCGGTTTCGGTTGGGGCCTGGGCTATTTCGGCGGGCTGATCGCGCTGGTGATCGTGCTGATCGGCTTCGTGCAGCCCGACGTCGGCCTGTTCGGCGTGACCCCCCAGGACGGGCTGAACATCCGCGTCGTGGCGCTGTTCGCGGCCGCGTGGTTCGCGGTGTTCGCGCTGCCGCTGTTCTTCTTCGTGCCCGAGGCCGAGTCCTCCGGCGAGCCGCTGCGCCGCGCGATCTTCAGCAGCTACATCGTGCTCGGGAAGCGGCTGGCCCGGATGTGGCGCACCGAGCGGCGGACGCTGGGTTTCCTGGTGGCCAGCGCGCTCTACCGGGACGGTCTGGCCGCGATCTTCACCTTCGGCGGCGTGATCGCCGCGGGGACCTTCGGCTTCACCGCCACCGAGGTGGTGGTCTTCGCGATCACGGCGAACCTCGTCGCCGGGCTCGGCGCGTTCCTGGGCGGTCGCGCGGACGACAAGTTCGGCCCGAAGACCGTCATCCTGGCGTCGCTGATCGGGCTGGTCGTGGTGGGCGGAGCGCTGGTCGCGGTGCCCGGCAAACCGGCCTTCTGGGTGGGCGGGCTGCTGCTGGCGATCTTCCTGGGGCCGACCCAGTCGGCCAGCCGGACCTTCCTCGCGCGCATCGCCACCCCCGGGCGGGAGGGCGAGGTGTTCGGCCTCTACGCCACCACCGGTCGGGCCGTGAGCTTCCTCGGACCGCTGGCGTTCAGCGGCTTCATCGCCTTCTTCGGCACCCAGCGCGCGGGCATGGGCGGCATCGTCGTGATCCTGCTGATCGGGCTGCTGGCGATGCTGCCCGTCGCGGCCCCCGACCGCTCCGGCAACTCCGACGACCTGGCGACCACCGACGCCCCGTGACCGTCAGGCCGTCCGGCGGGCCAACCCGGGCGCCTGCTGCTCCGCGAGCGCGAGGAAGGCTTGCAGCGCCGGGCTGTGCGCTTCCTGGCTCCGCGCGGCGAGTCCGAGGCGCCGGTGGCCGGTCGGTCGCACCGGGCGGGTCACGAGCGTTCCGGGAAGCGCCGGCACCGCCAGTTCCGGCATGAGCGTCGCGCCGAGCCCGCCCTCGACCATGGCCAGTGCCGTGGAACCTTCCTGCACGGCACCGGATTCCAGCGGTTCCAGCCCGTGTTCGCGGAACGTGCTCCGGACCAGCGTCGCGCAGCCCCCGGACGACAGGATCAACGGTTCCGGTACGAGTTCGGCCAGCGGGACGACGCGGTGCCGCGCGAGGCGGTGGGTCTCGGGGACGACCAGGACGAGCTCGTCCTCGGCCAGGGCGATGACGTCGTGGCCGTCCGCCGGCAGCACGACGAACGCGACGTCGACCTCGCCGTCGGCGAGCAGGTCCCTGATCTGCAGGTCGTTGCCTTCCCGCAGCGTGACCTCGACGTCGGGGTGCTCCCGCCGGTAGGCGGCGAGGAGCCCCGGCAGCAGGCGCGTCGACGCGCTGGTGAAGCTCCCGACGCGCAGGCGTCCCGCTCGCAGTCCGCGCATCGCGAGGACTTCGTCCTCGGCCGCCCGCAGGCGCGCGAGAACCGCCCGCGCGTGCTCCGCGACCCGCGCCCCTGCGTCGGTTGCGCTCGCCCCGCCGCGGCCGCGGCGCACGAGCCCCACGCCGAGCTCGCGCTCCAGCCCGTTCACCGCATGGCTCACCGCGCCCTGCGTGACGTGCAGGGTGGCGGCGGCCTTCGTGAACGAACCGGTGTCGAGCACCGCGACGAGGCATCTCAGCTGCTGCAGCTCCACCATCAACCGCCTTCATGGACAGCATGAAAATCATTCCGTTGACTCATGCTCCCAGCTTCCCGATCCTCGGTACAACCCCTGATCGAGGAGGCACCGTGGATCTGGCGAGATTCCGAGAGCAGTTCGCCGTCCTGGACCGCATCGCGTGGCTGTTCACCCCGAGCTGCGCGCCCGCCGCCGAGCCGGTGCTGCGTGCGCTCCACGCGGAGCTCGCGAACTGGGATCTCGGCGACTTCTCCTGGCCGCAGCGCGATCGGGCGGCTCAGCACAGCCGGCGCCAGGTCGCCGGGCTGCTCGGCGTCGATCCCGAGCACGTCGCGCTCGTCCAGTCGGTGGCGGAGGCGGTCGCGACGGTGGCCGCGGCGCTGCCGGCCGGCAGCAGGGTCGTCGTCGGCGCCGAGGAGTTCCGCAGCAACATCTTTCCCCTGCTCGCCGCGGAACAACGCGGTGTGCACGTGGAGCAGGTGCCGATGCCGGGCGGTTGCCTGCGCAGCGAATCGCTGGTGGCGGCGATAACCGAGGACACGACTCTGGTGGCGCTGAGCGACGTGCAGTCCGCGACCGGTTGGCGCACCGATCTGGCGGCCGTCTCGGCGCGGTGCCGGGAGGTGGGTGCGCAGTTGTTCGTCGACGCGACGCAAAGCGCCGGCGTGCTCACGCTGCCCGAAGGCGTGGATCCCGACTTCATCGCGATCCACGGCTACAAGTGGTTGTTGTGCCCGCGCGGCGCCGCATGGCTCTACGTGCGTCCCGACCGGCTTGCCGCGCTCGCGCCGCTGGCGCCCAACGTCAAGACTTCGCCCGAACCACAGGGCTACTACGGCGGTCCGCTGTCCTATGCGCCCGGCGCACGCAGGCTCGACATGTCGCCGTGCTGGCCTTCCTGGGCCGGCGCTGCCGCCGCGCTCGACCTGCTGCTGGCGCTCGACGCCGCCGCGCTCGAACGGCACTGCCTGGAACTGGCCGGGATGCTCCGGGACGGCGCCCAGGAGCGGGGATTCCGCTGCTCTCCCACCGAACGGCCGAGCCACATCGTGACCATCGCGGTCCCGGACGCCGACGCCGCGGCGCACCGGCTGGCGGCCCGCGATGTGCGTGCCACGGCGCGGGCCGGTGCCCTAAGGTTCGGCCTGCACGGCTTCAACACGGCCGACGACGTCTCGCGCACCCTGTCCGCCCTCGAATCCACCGCCTGACGCCCAACGGAGCTGATCCATGGCCGGATCCAATGCGTACACCGACGCCGCGGTCGCCGGCGTCCTCGAATGGGAACCCGAACTCCTCGTCCACGTCCCGTCCTCCCACGCGGCCCCGCTGATCCGCGCCTTCGAGCAGGCCGGCACGCCGTCGGTGCTGGCGAACCGCGAGGAGGAGGCCGTCGGCATCGCGGGCGGCGCAGCGCTGGCAGGCAAGCGAGCGCTCATCGTCATGCAGGACAACGGTTTCGGCAACGCCCTGACCGCGCTCACGACGTTCGCCAAGGCCTACCACGTCGGCCTGCCGATCCTGGCGAACACCCGCGGCGGGCTCGGCGAGTACAACGCGATGATCCACGAGTTCTCCGCCGCGGTCCCGGCGTTGCTGACCGCGGCGGGCATCCACCACACGCCGCTGGGCCCGCACGTCGCGCCGGAGGCCTGGCGGGTCACCACGCGGGACCTGTGCCGCACCGCGGCGATGACCCGCCGCCCCATGGTCGCGCTGCTGGACCTGCTGCACCCCGCCGTCGAACTGCGCCCCGAGGAGGCCGCCCGATGATGGACCGCCTCACCGCCCTCGCGGTCGTCGACGACGTCGTCGGCGCCGACCCGCTGGTCGTCACCTGTGGTGCCACGGCGCGGGAACTCGCCCACCACCACGGCCGCGACAGCCACCTGTACCTGCTCGATTCGATGGGGCTGTCCGCGGCGGTCGGCCTGGGCATCGCCCTGGCGGGCGCTCACCGGGTGTGGGCGATCGAAGGCGACGGGTCGCTGCTCATGGGCCTGAACGCGCTCCCGACGCTCGGCGCCAACGCACCCGCCGCGTACACGCTGATCGTGCTCGACAACCACCAGCACGCGTCGGCCGACAAGATGCCGACGCAAGCCGGACACGTCCGGCTCGCGCATCTCACGGCCGCGGCGGGGCTGAAGACCGCGGAGGCGACGGACCCCGGCGGGCTCCGCGAAGCGCTGCTGAACGCCCGGTCCGCCGACTGCCCGACAGCGGTGGTGGCACGAATAGCGGGCGGAAACGCGCCGAACACCCCCTGGCTCCTCGACGACCCGGCAACGATCGCCACCCGATTCCGCCAGAACCTCCTTCTGCAGCAACATGATCCGGCCACCGCCCGCGATGATCACGCGGAGGTCTTGTAGACGCTCCAGCCTCCGTCGACGACGAGGCTTGCTCCCGTTATGAAGGACGCCTCTTCGCTGAGGAGGAAGGCTATCGGCGCCGCGATCTCCTCGGGGTCTCCGATCCTTCCCGCCGCGGTCTGCTCCGCCGTCCGCTTGCGGTCCGCTTCCGGGACTTCGTCCCAGGCTCGGGTCAGGATCGGTCCCGGGAGGACGCTGTTGACCCTGATGCGCGGGCCGTACTCGACCGCCAGTTGCCGGGTCAGGCCCGTCAGGCCCGCTTTCGCCGCCGCGTAGGCGGGGCGGCCCGGCAGGCCGACCAGGGCGTGCACCGACGAGGTCAGCACCGCGGCTCCCGCCGTCTCGGCCAGGTCTTCCAGGCACGCCTTGAACCCGAGGAACGCTCCCGTGAGGCTGACCGCCAGCTGGTGGTCCCACGACTCGCGGGTGGTCGCGTCGGCGGGCGCCACCTGGACCGCGTAGGCGTTGCCGACCAGCGCCGAGACCGGTCCGAACGCTTCGCGCGCGGCGTGCACCGCCGCGGTCCAGTCGGCCTGGTCTGCGACGTCGCAGCGCTGGAACAGCGCCCGCCCGCCGGCCGAGTTGATTTCGGCGGCGACCGCGCTGCCGCCTTCCGCGTCCACGTCGGCGACCAGCACACCGGCGCCCTCGGCCGCGAGCCTGCGCGCGGTGGCCGCTCCGATGCCCGATGCCGCGCCGGTCACAACGGCCGTCCGGCCCGACAACCGGCCCGATGCCACAGCAGCCATGTTCCTCCGTCCCTCGGGATTCCGGTCCATGCTGCCGCTGGCTCGGCCGATCCACCAGGGCCCGCGGGCGGAAAACCGGGAGACCCCGGGGCCGGAGGGTGCGGAAGCGGTCTTCCAGAACCCGGCGTTCCAGCTCCCAGACGCTGATCTGGTCGCCGCTCAAGTGCCGGAGTGTCCACTTTCTACTTCCGCCGTCGGCGAGGTGCCGCCGACCGGCTGCGCCTCCCGTGTCAACGCAGCTGCGATCGGTCGCCCACCGGGCCCGGCGGCCGGAGACCCCGCCGCGACACGCGAGCGCATCGGACGACCGGTGGTTGACCGTGCCCCCAGGGCATGGTGTTGAGTCGGGTTCGCCCATCGCTTCGTCGGCGACCGGCCTCGGATCGAGGTGCTGGACCCGCACTTCGCCGAGGTCTACTTCGCCGAGCACCTCGGCGGCCGCCTCGACACCTCGGCCCCGGCATAGCACCACCACGTCCGCGGCGTTCGTCCGATGTGGACGACGCCGCGGACCGCGGGGGTCAGGCCGCGCGGAAGGTGAACCGGTAGGTGCCGATCCAGAGCTCGTCGCCGTCGGACAGCTCCGCCCGGTCGACCGGGTTGCGGTTGAGGTAGGTGCCGTTCAGCGAGCCCGAATCGGTGATCGCGTACCGGTCGCCGACGCGGTGGATCCGGGCGTGCCGGAGCGAGACCGTGGGCGCGTCGAGCGTGATGTCGCAATCCCGGCCGCGTCCCACGGTCACCGCGTCGGCGACCGGGATGACGGTGCCCGCGTGGGGACCGCGGCGGACCACCAGCGCCGCGGCCCCGCCTGCGGGGTCGGCTGCGACGCGTGGTGCGGGCGTGGCGGCCCCGGCCTGCGCCGGGATCGCGGGCGGCTCGTCGCCGAAGGTTCCGACGGGCATGGCGGCCGCACCGCATCGACTCTGGTTCATGGCGTCCTCCTGACGGATTCGAGTCGCCGTCGCGCACGCGGCGGCTGCCGGCGCAGGTCGTCGGGGGAACCCGCCAGGCCCGGCACCGTTGCGGCCGGGCCCGTGCAATCCAAGTTACCGGCGAAACCAGGGCGCTCCTTGAGAATTGGCTGAGAGGACACCAGGAATTCACCCGTGTCGAGCAGCGCGGGATCCGGCATTGAACTGATCCACAATGGATCACGGTGGACCACGAATACGAAATCAGTTCAACGTTTCGGCCGGTGCGCCGATGCCGAAGTCTCAGCGCAGTGGCCTTGCACACGTTCTCCCGAGCGCGAGCCGACCGGGAGCTGTTGTTCGGTCCCCGCCATGGCTACGCTCTACTGCGGCAACCGTGTAAGTCCGGGTGCATTCAGGGGCGATAATTCTGCAGACGAAGAACGGGCTGACCCATTCGGAACAACTCGGGTTCCCACTAGCGCAAGAGGTCGGACTCGACCTGCTGGCCACGGCCATCAACGAGTACGCGATCTACATGCTCGACGCGAACGGGACCGTGACGAGCTGGAACCCGGGCGCCGAACGCATGAAGGGCTACCGCAGCGACGAAATCGTCGGGCAGCACTTCTCCGTGTTCTACCCGCCCGAGGCCGCGGCCGAACGCCGGCCGGAGCGGGAGCTCGAACACGCCGCGCGCACCGGCTACCACCAGGCCGAGGGGTGGCTCGTCCGCAAGGACGGCACCCACTTCTGGGCCCACGTCGTCACCGCCGCGCTGCGGTCCTCCGACGGCAGCCTGCGCGGCTTCGCCAAGGTCACCAGGGACGACACCGAATCCCACACCCGGCTGGAGCGCTCCAGCGAGCGATTCACCAACCTGATGGGCCTGACCCCGGTGGGCATCGCCCTGTTCGACGAGTCGCACCGGCTGGCCCGGGCCAACGACGCGCTGTGCGACCTGCTCGGCTCGGAGATCTCCGAGCTGCACGGCACGCGGGCCGACGACCTGCGGCACCCCCAGGACCGGTCGGGCCCGCTCGTCATGATCTCGGATGCGCCGACCCACCGGGTGCTCAAGCGGGCCGACGGCCGGCCGGTGCACTGCGACCTCCGCTGCGCCGCCGCGGTGCAGGACGACGGGCGGCTGTTCTGGCTGGTGGCGTTCCAGGACATCACCGAACGGCACCAGCGGGCCGAGGAGCTCCGCTACCAGGCCACCCATGACTCGCTGACCGGGCTGTTCAACCGCCGCGCGGTCAAGGAACTCCTCGACGAACTGGTGAGCGGGCCCGGCGCCGAGCGGGTCGGCGTGCTGTTCTGCGACATCGACAACTTCAAACGGGTGAACGACTCCCTGGGCCACGACGCCGGGGACGAGCTGGTCGCGACCCTGGCCCGCAGGCTGCGCGGCGGCATGCCGCCGGGATGCGTCCCGGCCCGGCTCTCCGGTGACGAGTTCGTGGTGGTCTGCCGCGACGTCGACGCCGTGGGCGGCCTGGAGGCGCTGGGCGCGACGGTGTCCGGCCTGCTCCGCACCGTGGTGCGCCTGCAGGGCCAGCCGGTTCAGGTGTCGGCCGCGGTCGGCTGCGCGATGCCCGACGGCGCCACGACCTGCGGCGACGACCTGCTCCGCTTCGCCGACGCGGCCATGTACCGGGCGAAGCGGCGCGGGCCGGGGCGGGTGGCGCTGGCCGATCCGGGGCTGGCCCAGGCCATCAGCCAGCAGCTGCGGCTGGAGTCGGAGCTGCGCGAGGCCATCGACAACGACGACCTCGTGCTCCACTACCAGCCCGTGGTGGACGCCGCGGGCATCGTGGTCTCGGCCGAGGCGCTGGTCCGGTGGCAGCACCCCGAGCACGGCCTGCTCTACCCGGACGTCTTCCTGCCTGTCGCCGAGCAGGGCGACCTGCTGCGCGACCTGGACCGATGGGTGCTGCACACCGCCCTGAGCCGGGCCGCCCAGTGGCCGACCGTCGGCGGGCGCCCGGTCGGCATCGCGGTGAACCTCGCCGGGTTGCTGCCCGACGACCCGGAGTTCACCGCCGAGGTGACCGGGGCGATAGCCGAGTCCGGCATCGAGCCGAACCGCGTCGTCCTCGAACTGGTCGAGACGGTGCTGGTCGATCTACCGAGCGGGCCGCGACGCGCGATGCTCGAACTCGTCGACCGCGGCGTGCGGTTCGCCGTCGACGACTTCGGCACCGGCTACTCCTCGCTGGCCCGGATCAAGGACCTGCCGGCACAGATCATCAAGGCGGACCGCAGCTTCGTCTCCGACCTCGGCGTCGGCTCCCGCGATCTGGCGGTCGCCCGCGCGGTGGCGGAGTTCGCCCGCGCGCTGGACTGCCAGACCGTGGCCGAAGGCGTCGAAACGGCGGAGCAGTTCAACCTGCTCGCCAGCGTCGGGATCGACGTGTACCAGGGCTTCCTGTTCGCCCGCCCGGTCCAGGAGGACCGGTTCACCGCCCTCCTGGAGCAGGGCCTGCCGCTGCCGTGACCAGATTCCGTTGCTGGGCAACGGAATTCACGGGGTGCGGCCGGTGATGGCGACGATCCGATCCAACAGCGGGGCGTCGGCCGGCGTCTCGACGGGACTCCCCCACAGGCTCTTGACCGGGGCGTTCGGGACGAACTCCGCCACGTGGTCGAGGCAGGCCCGCAGGGTCTCCTCGGGCAGCTCGAAGGGCTGGCCGGTCGCCTTCGCGAGATCCCAGCCGTGCACGACCACCTCGGTGAGCGCGATCTTGCCCCACACCTCGTTCGGCAGCTCCACTCCCGCGCCGCCGGAGCTGCCCCGCCAGGCCGCCGGGTCGTCCCACGCCTCGCCGAGTGCCCGGACGTGCTCGGCGACCTCGTGCCGCCAGTCGTCGCCGAGGTCGGCGGCTCGCTCGCCGACGTCGCCGCCGGCGAGCGCGGCGAAGCCGTGAGCGGCCTCGTCGACGTGGTCGATCAGGTCGCCGACGGTGTACTCGGCGCAGGGCGTAGGGGCGGCGAGCTGGTCGTCCGCGATGCCTGCCAGCAGGTCGTTCATCCGGCGGCAGGCCGGCTTCAGGTCAATCACTGATCCTCCTCGGGTTCCGTTCCCCGAGGTAGACGGCTCGCGGAACCGGGAATCGTCGCCGCGCGCCGAAATCACCACTCCCGAGCTACACACGTGTGTAGTAGCCTTCTCATGTGAATAGTCAGATGCACGTGTGGATAGGTGACGGGACATGAGCTTGCCGGGACTGGATCCGGAGGACCTGACCGCCCGGGCGCGGATCCGGGACGCGGCGCTGCGGCACTTCGGCGAGCACGGCTTCGACCGGGCGACGATCCGCGGGATCGCCGAGACGGCGGGCGTGTCGTCGGGGCTGGTGCGCCACCACTTCGGCTCCAAGGAAGCGCTGCGCGACGCCTGCGACGCCTACCTCGCCAAGGTCCTGAACGGGATCAACGACGACGTCAGGGCCGACAGCGCGCCGGGCGGCGTGAACTACGTCGGCGTCGCGGGCGCGGCCTTCGGCCCGTACCAGCGGTACGTCGCGCGTGCGCTGGTCGAGGGGCGGGCCGCGCCGCTGTTCGACAAGCTCGCCGAGCTGGGCGCGCAGTGGCTGGCGGAAGCCGACCGGAAGCGTTCCGATCCGCCGGAGGTGTCCCCGGAGCAGCGCGCGACCGTCAGCGCGGCGATGGCGCTGTCCATCGCCGTCATGCACGAGCACGTGTCCCGCGGCCTCGGCGTCGACGTGTTCACCCCACAGGGCGAGGACGTGCTGGCCCGCGTCCTGCTCGACCTCTACTCCCATCCGCTCCTCAGCCCGGAGGAAGCCGCCGCCATCCGGTCGCGGCTGCCCGCCGGTGGAAACCCCGTTCCCGGAGGAGGCCTCGATGACTGACGCGATATCGATCGCCGGCCTGGTCAAGGAGTTCGGCCGGACCACGGCGCTGAACGGCCTCGACCTCGCGGTAAGAACCGGTGAGGTGCACGGCTTCCTCGGCCCGAACGGCGCCGGGAAGAGCACGACGATCAGGATCCTGCTCGGGCTGTTGCGCGCCGACGCGGGCTCCGCCCGGCTGCTCGGCGGCGATCCGTGGCGGGACGCGACGAGCCTGCACCGCAGGCTCGCCTACGTGCCGGGCGACGTCACGCTCTGGCCCGGACTTTCCGGCGGCGAGGTCATCGATCTCCTCACGCAGCTGCGGGGCGGCGCCGACCACGCCAGGCGCGCGGAGCTGATCGACCGCTTCGACCTGGATCCCCGCACCAAGTCCCGCGCCTACTCCAAGGGCAACCGGCAGAAGGTGGCGCTGATCGCCGCGCTCGCCTCCGACGCCGAGCTCCTCATCCTCGACGAACCCACCTCGGGCCTGGACCCGCTGATGGAGGTGGTGTTCCGCGACGTCGTCCGGGAGGAGGTGCGGAGCGGCGGCCGGACCGTGCTGCTGTCCAGCCACATCCTCGGCGAGGTCGAGGAGTTGTGCGATCGCGTCACCATCATCCGCGACGGCCGGGCCGTCGATTCCGGTTCGCTCGCCGAACTCCGCCACCTGGCCCGCACCTCCGTGCGCGCCGAACTCACCGGCCCCGCGGACGGGCTCGCCGAGCTCGCGGGAGTGCACGACTTCCGGACGGAGGACGGCCAGGTGTGCTTCGACGCCGACGCCGACGCCCTCGGTCCGGCGCTGAGCCGGCTCGGCTCGATCGGCGTTCGCGGCCTCGTCAGCCGGCCGCCCACGCTCGAAGAGCTCTTCCTGCGGCACTACGGCAAAACCTCCGCGGAGGCCACCCGATGAGCACCCCCGCCGGAACCTCCAGCCTGGTGCGGCTGGCGCTGCGCCGCGAGCGGAACATCGCGCCGTGGTGGGTCCTCCTGCTCGTCACCATGTCGTTGATCATGGTCGGCTACATCAACCGGAACATGGGCACGCCGGAGCTGAAGGCGATCTACACCGCGATGATCAACCAGAACGCCTTCTTCCGGGCACTCGGCGGCGGAACCGTCGAACCGGACCTCGGCGTCCTCTCGTCCTGGCGCAGCGGCGGATTCCTGTACGTGATGAACGGTCTCGCCGCCCTGATGGCCGTCGTCCGGTACACCCGCGCAGACGAGGACGCCGGCCGCGCCGAGCTGCTGCGCGCGGGCGCGGTCAGCCGCTACGCCGCGCTGACCGCCGCCCTGGCGGTGGCGGGCGGGGTGAGCCTGGCCGGTGGCGCGCTGACCGCCGTCGTGCTGATCGCGACCGGGCTGGACGCGGTGGGGTCGATCGCCTACGGGGCGGGCATCACCGCCGCCGGTTGGGTGTTCGGCGGAGTCGCCGCGGTCGCCGCCCAGCTCGCGCAGAACGCCCGCACCGCAAGGGCTTTCGCGCTTTCCGCCCTCGGCGCCGCCTACGTCCTGCGCTACGCCGGCGACGCGAGCGGGCAGTACTGGATGACGTACGTGTCCCCGATCGGCTGGAGCCACCTGGTGGCGCCGTACCGCGACGAGCGGTGGTGGATGCTCGCGGTGTCGATCGCCACGACCGCGGCGCTGTCGGCCATCGCCTACCGCCTGGTGGATCGCCGCGACCTCGGAGCCGGGCTGATCCCCGAGCGCACCGGGCCCGCGTCCGCGCCGCGGCTGCGCGGCCCGATCAGCCTGTCCTGGCGCCTGAACCGCGGCCTGCTGGTGAAGTGGGCCGTTGCGCTCGCGGTGTTCGCGGCCGCCGCCGGCGCGCTGAGCACCCTGGCGCACCAGCTGCTCAACGCGCCCGGCGCGGCCCGGCTGCTGGAGAACTTCGGCGGCCGGGCCGGTTCGGAGCTCCACTACTTCCTGTGGCCCCTCATCCTGATCTTCGCGCACGTCATCGCCCTGTACCCGGTGCTGATGGTCCAGCGGCTGCGCGCCGAGGAGAGCAGCGGCCGGGCCGAAGCAGCGCAGGCCACGCCGATGACACGGCTGCGCTGGGCGGCCGGGCACCTGCTGGTGACCGGCCTCGGCACGGCGGCGCTGCTGGCCGTCACCGGACTCGTCTTCGGGGTGTTCTTCGCTTGGCTCGTGGGCGATTTCGCGACGGACGTGCCGCGCATCCTCCTCCAGACGATGGGAACCGTCCCGGCCGCGTGGCTGGTGGGCGCGGTCTGCGCGTTCGCCTACGGGCTCCTGCCGAAGGCGAGCGGGGCGATCTGCTGGGCGGTGTGGGTGGCGACGGCGGCGCTGGGGCAGATTGCCGGCCCGCTGTACGGGGTGTGGGGCGGGACGCCGTTCGAGCCGTTCCACTACATCCCGAACACCATCGCCGGAAACCCGTTCGACCCGGGCCCGGCACTGGCGATGATCGCGCTGTCGGCCGTCCTGCTCGGCGGCGGACTGCTGGCCCTCCGCCACCGGGACTTCGGATAGGCGACGCCGACCGGGGACCGCGCCTTGGCCTGAGCTCGTCGAGCGAAAGCAACCCGACGACACCGCTGATGTCGAGGCGTCACGGTTCATCCGCAATGAGTTCCCCGAGTTGGAAAGCCACTGCTGATGGGCCAACGGCGACCAGCCTGGCGCCACGACGAGGTGCTGAATCTTAGCTTCCACCTGCTACGGCGACGCGGGATCCGTCTCGGGTTCCACCGCAATGCTCGCGCCTGGTGCGCCGATGCCGTCCACATCAGACTTCTGCGCTAGGCCGGGCGCATGGTGCCTTCGTCGAGGTAGCGCTGGTGCCAGGACAGGGCCTCGCCGAGGAGGTGCGGGGTGTGGCGGCCGAACGACGATTCCAGGGCGCGGTCGTGGTAGTCCCGCAGCGCCGGGCGGAAATCGGGATGCGCGCACCGCTCGATGACCAGCTCCGCGCGCCTGCGGGGCGAGAGGCCGCGCAGATCCGCCAGGCCCTGCTCGGTCACGATCACGTCGACGTCGTGCTCGGTGTGGTCCACGTGCGAGACCATCGGCACGATCGAGGACACGGCGC
The DNA here is from genome assembly GCF_056431445.1 of Saccharopolyspora sp. NPDC045941. Classification (NCBI taxonomy): domain Bacteria; kingdom Bacillati; phylum Actinomycetota; class Actinomycetes; order Pseudonocardiales; family Pseudonocardiaceae; genus Saccharopolyspora; species Saccharopolyspora sp. NPDC045941. The sequence goes on along the minus strand of NZ_JBWKKU010000004.1, from coordinate 45,614 downwards.
CGCCCTTGGCCACCGACGGCGTCACGAAGATCGACACGTAGGCGTTGCGCGCGAAGTCCCCCGAGCCGCCGATGCCGTTCTGGATCCGGCTGCCCATCAGGTGCGTCGAGTTGATGTTGCCGTAGATGTCGGCCTCCACGATGCCGTTCATCGCCAGGCAGCCGAGCCGGCGCACGACCTCCGGATGGTTGCTGATCTCCTGCGGCCGCAGCACGATCTTGTCGCGGTAGGCGGCGGCGTCGCGGTTGAAGCGGTCCACCGCCGCCGGGCTCAGCGAGAAGGCGGTCGCGGACGCCATCAGGAGCTTGCCCGACTCGATCAGCTGCAGCATCCCGTCCTGGATCACCTCGGTGTAGGCGGTCAGCCCGTCGAACGGACCCGCTTGCAGCCCGGCGAGGACGGCGTTCGCCACGTTGCCCACCCCGGACTGCAGCGGGAGCAGGGCCCGCGGCAGCCGGCCCGACCGCACCTCCAGGTCCAGGAAGTCCAGCACGTGCCCGGCGATCCGCCCGGACGTCTCGTCCGGCGGCGTGAAAACCGTGTTGCGGTCGGGCGATTCGGTCTCGACCACCGCGATCACCTTGTCCACCGGGCATTCCAGGTACGGCACGCCGATCCGGTCGGCGGGATGCGTGATCGGGACGGGCTTGCGCCGCGGTGGCAGCGCCGTCCCGTAGTAGATGTCGTGCATCCCTTCCAGGTGCTCGCTCTGCCACGAGTTGACCTCGAGGATGACCCGGTCGGCCCGCTCCAGCCAGGTCTTGTTGTTGCCCACCGACGACGACGGGATCAGGCGGCCGTCCTCGGTGATGCCGCTGACCTCCACGACGGCGACGTCCAGCTCGCCGAAGACGCCCTGCCACACGCGCTGCGCGACGTGCGAGAGGTGGATGTCGGTGTAGTCCATCCGGCCAGAGTTGATCTTCTCGCGGGTGACCGGGTCGGACTGGTACGGCAGCCGCAGGTCGATGCCCTCCACCTCGGCGAGCGCGCCGTCGAGCTCCGGGGCGGTGGACGCGCCGGTCCACAGACCGACCTTCATCGGCTCCCCCTCCGCGCGGGCCGCGGCGACCCGCTTGGCCAGCGCGCCCGGCACCTCCTTCGGATACCCGGCGCCGGTGAAGCCGCTCATGCCCACGTTGTCGCCGGTCCCGATCAGCCCGGCGGCCTCCTCGGCGTCGACGATCTTCGCCGCCAGCTGCCGGTTCCGAACCCTGCGGGTCATGTCCGCCCCTCCCGCTCCATCGAGGTCGAAGGCGCCACCCGTGATTCGCCGAACGCCGCCGGGGTGGCTTGATGTGACGGGGATCCTAAGCATGGAGCGCAGCGGAAAATAGCTGTGACGCAGGGCACCACGGCCGCGAGGACTCCGCAGAGCAGCGTCGAATCCCCGCGTTGTCACTGGTGGGCAAGGCAAATCGGCACCCCGCCGGCACGCGGGAAGTCGTCGGCGGCTCGTTCGCACGGCGACACCAGCGGTCGTCCAGCGAACGCCCGGCGCCACATCACATGCCTGGCGACGGCACGCGGCCGGGCGGTCCGGGACGGCTGCCCGGCGGCTTCAGCCGCAGGTCCGCTTCGATCCGGGCCGCCGTCGCCACCAGGAGCGGCACGATCTCGCGCCGCACGCTGTCCTCCGACGCGCTGTGCGCGTCCAGCGAGACGTTGACCGCCGCGAACACCTTCCCGTCGGCGTCGCGGATCGGCGCGGCGACACCGCGCAGGCCCTCCTCCAGTTCGCTGTCGGAGATCACGAAGCCCTGCCTGCGGACTTTGCCGAGATCCGCGAGCAGGCCTTCGCGGGTAGTGATGGTGTGCGGCGTGAGTGCCGCCAGGTCCGTCGAGCGCAGTCGCGCCTCCAACCGCTCCGGCGGCATTCCGGCCAGCAGCACCTTGCCCATCGACGTGGCGTGCGCGGGGAAGCGGGTGCCGACCGGGATCGCCACGGACAGCAGCTTCGGGCTCGGCACCTGCGCGATGTAGCAGATCTCGTCGCCTTCGAGCACGGCCACCGCCGTCATCTCCCGCAGTTCCCGGGTGAGCCGGCGCAGGTGCGGCTCGGCGATCTGCGGCAGCGACCGGCTGGACAGGTAGGCGTAGCCGAACTCCAGGACCTGCGGCGTCAGCGCGAAGTGCCGCTCGTCGTGGCGGACGTAGCCGAGGTCGACGAGCGTCAGCAGGATCCGCCGGGCCCCGGCCCGGTCCAGGCCGCTGGCCTGCGCCACCTCGGTCAGCGTCAGCTCGGCCCGACCGGGCGAGAACGCCCGCAGCACCGACAGGGTCCGCTCGACCGAGCGGACGAAGTGCCCACCACGTTCTTCCGGCACGCCGCCTCCCGTTCCTCCCGGCTGGATGTCCCGCCCGATTCTGCGCCGCGAACATCCCGGTCCACAAAGGACATCTGTCGATGCGGCCTGGCGCCGGCCTCACTCTATTGAGTGACAACGCCGGTCCGTCCACTACGCACCGTGTCTCGTTTCACGGCCCGCGAGGTGGACAGGACCGCCACCGGGCCCCGAGACTGGACACCGAACAACCGACGGTGACGTGGCCAGCATTGGGGCCGGACTTCTTCGCGTACGTCTTCTGTATCGATACAGACAGTCCGGACCCGCCACGCCCCGGCAGCGGCCATCACGACCCGCCGCGCTCCCCCGATCCCCGCTCCCCGAGAGGACAACTGTGCCCATCGCGCTGCTCGCACTGGCCATCGGCGCCTTCGGCATCGGCACGACCGAGTTCGTCATGATGGGCGTGCTGCCCCAGGCGGCCGCCGACCTCGGCGTGTCGATCCCGACCGCAGGCAACCTGATCACGGGTTACGCGCTAGGCGTGGTGATCGGCGCCCCGGCCCTGACGATCCTGGGCGCGCGGCTGCCCCGCAAAGCCATGCTCGTCGGCACGATGGGCCTCTTCACGCTCGGCAACCTGCTCTTCGCGCTGTCCCCGAGCGCGGAGATCGGCACGGTGTTCCGGTTCCTGGCCGGCCTGCCGCACGGCGCTTTCTTCGGCGCCGGCGCCGTCGTGGCGACCAGCCTCGCCGGGCCGGGCAACCGCGCCAAGGCCGTCTCGATGATGTTCATGGGCCTCACGCTGGCCAACGTCGTCGGCGTGCCGCTCGGCACGCTGCTGGGCCAGCAGTTCGGCTGGCGCGCCACGTTCGTCGTGGTCTCCGCCATCGGTCTCGTCGCCGTCGCCGCCATCGTCCGGCTGGTGCCCGCCCAGGGCCGGCCCACGCCCTCGGAGGCCTCGGTGCGCGGGCAGCTCGCCGCGTTCCGCCTGCCGCAGGTGTGGCTGGCGCTGGCGATCGTGACCTTCGGCCTCGGCGGGACGTTCGCCTGCCTGAGCTACCTGACCCCGATCCTCACCGACGTCTCCGGGTACTCGCCGACCGGCGTGACGGGCCTGCTGGTGCTGGCCGGGCTCGGCATGACGCTGGGCAACTTCCTGGGCGGCCGGGTCGCCGACAAGGCGTTGATGCCCGGCCTGTACGCCGTGCTGGTCGGGCTGGCCGTGGTGCTCGGCGCGTTCACGATCACCTCCGGCGACAAGCTCGCCGCCGCGGTGACCGTCTTCGTGATCGGCGCCCTCGGCTTCATGGTCGCGCCGATCATGCAGGCCGTGGTGATGGACAAGGCCGGCGGGGCACCGGCGCTCGTGTCGGCGGCGCTGCAGTCCGCCTTCAACGTCGCGAACTCCATCGGCGCCTACGCCGGCGGCCTGGCGATCGCGCACGGCCTCGGGCTGCTGGCGCCGAACCTGGTCGGCTCGGCGCTCTCGGTGATCGGCCTCGCGCTCGCCGCGGTCTCCGGAACCCTGGAGCGCAACACCGAGCGCGCGGCTGTCACCCCGCCAGAAGCCGCAGAAGTCCCGGCCATGCGGACGGAACGCGAGCTGGTCGCAGCCTGATCCTCCACTGAGGACAGCTCATGCCGCCGCCCTGCGCGCGAACGTGGGCGCGTGTTCGGGGAGGACCCCCATCCCACCGATGTACGCGGTCACGCCGCGCAGGAACGGCGCGCGTTGCAGGGCGCGCAGCATCAACGGCAGCTTGTTCTCGTCGAGCGTGCCGTCGAGCGCCGGACGCAGCAGCATCTCGTGTTCGCCGCGCTGCGACTGCTGCGCCACCGCCATCGGCAGCCACCGGCGGCGCTGGATCTTCGCGAGCGCAGCGGCGGGAACCCGGCCGCGCCGAAGCGGTTCCGCCAGCACCCGGGCCGCCGCGACGGCGTCCTGCACGGCGAGGTTGACGCCGACGCCGCCGACCGGCGACATCGTGTGCGCGGCGTCGCCGATGCACAGCACGCCGTCGCCGTACCAGCGGCGCAGGCGGTTCATCTCCACCCGCAGCAGCTTCACGTCGTCCCACGAGCGCACCGACTCCAGCCGGGCTTCCGGCCAGCCGAACAGGCCGGCCAGCCGCGCCCGGAACACCGCGATGTCCTGCGCGCGCAGGGCCTCGTTCCGGCCCTTCCCGATCAGGTAGGACGTCTGGAAGTAGTCGCCGCGGTCCATGGTGACCGAGGCCTGGCCGCCGCCGAAGTGGCCGAACACCTCGCCGTCGGCGTCGCCGTCGGCCTTGGGCACCCGGACCTGCCACACATCCATCGGCACGTCGAAGAAGATCGGCCGCAGCCCGGCTTCCCGGCGGACCACCGACCAGCGGCCGTCGCAACCGACGGTCAGCGGCGCGGCGAGTTCGCGATCCACGCCATCGGCGCCGCAGTAGTGCACACCAGTGGTGCGACCGGCGCCGTCCTTGCGCAGCCCGGTCACGGCGCTGCACATGCGCAGCGTGAACGACGGGTGCTCGGCGGCCGCGGTGGCCAGCAGGTCGAGGAAGTCCCACTGCGGCACCATCGCGATGTGCCGGTACGGCTCGCGGAGCCGCCCGAAGTCGGCCATGACAACCGTCTTCGAGCCGATCTGGATGCGCATCTTCGCCAGCTTCCCGGCCGGCCGCTCGGCGAACCGCTCGCCCAGACCGAGCTCGTCGAGAAGCCGCAGCGTGGATGGATGCACGGTGTCGCCGCGGAAATCCCGCAGGAAGTCATGGTGCTTCTCCAGCACCGTCACCGCCACGCCGGCGCGCGCGAGCAGCAGGCCCAGCATCATCCCCGCCGGGCCGCCCCCGACGATGCAGCACTGCGTTCGATCCGTCATGGCGACCACGCTAGCAGAAACTTAGAGCCTCTCTAATTTTAGATCTCATGTAGGATTGGCGACCATGAGTGACCGGCCCAGACTGCGGGAGCGGAAGAAGCGGCGCACCAAGCAGGCCCTGATCGAGGCGGCCATCCGGCTGTTCGACGAGAAGGGCTACGACAGCACCACCGTCGCCGAGATCGCGGCGGCCGCCGAGGTGTCGCCCGCGACGTTCTTCAACTACTTCTCAGCCAAGGACGAGGTCGTCTTCGGCGACGACGATCTCTACGACGGCCTTCTCCAGGATGCCTTCGCCGGTCGCGCCGCCGACGAACAGCCGGAAGACCTGCTGCTGCGCACGATCCACCAGCTCAGCACCGCCGACGCCTGGAGCTTCCCCTTCGACCACGAGCTGACCAGGATCCGAGCCCGGCTGATCGCCACCGTCCCGGCCTTGCGCGCGGGCGCCTTGCTCCGCAACGCATCCCTGCAGCAGCGGCTCGCCCACGCCCTCCGCGAGGCCTATCCCGCGGAGCTCGACGCGCTGCACGCCGCGGCGCTGACCGGGGCCCTGATCGGTGCGATCGACGCGGCCATGCACTCCGGCCTCGACCGGGAACCGACCACCGACGCCGTCCTGCGGGCCGCGGAGATCGCGTTGCGCGGCCGCCGGTGAACGGCGCTGCGAGCCGGGGCCTTTGGCCTCTGGATCAGGCAGCTCCGCCTCCCGCACGGTGAGTCCCAGGCAGGGCGAGCGGAGGAGGCGGCGATGACCACGCACGGAGCACGGCACATGCACACCGGTTGGGTGGGATGGGTGTACTTCGCCGCCACCATCCTGCTGCTGACCGGCATTGTCCAGGTGATCAACGGGGCGATCGCGTTCGCCCGCTCCGGCGCGACGTACGTGACGCCGGCCGGATCGGCGGTGCAGATCAGCTACGCCGGGGTCGGCTGGAGCTTCCTGATCACCGGTGTCGTGCTCGCCGCCACCGGGGTCGGGCTGTTCAGCGGTCGCACCTGGGCGCGTGCCGTGGCCATCGCCATGGCGGTGATCAGCATCCTGACCAACATCGCCTTCTTCATGGCCTATCCGCTGTGGTCGGCGGTGGTGATCGTGCTCGACGTGGTCGTGATCTACGCGCTGGCCGCCCACGGCCGGGAGGCCGGCCACCGGTAGCCGGGCGGATCCCGGCGTTCCACAGTGGATGCCGCGCGCCCATCGCGGCCGCCCGGCCAGTCGCGTCGAGTACGCTGCGCTCCGGGACGTCGCGCCGCCCCGGTCTTCTCCGGCGCGGGCCGGGAAGGAGCGCCGGGTGAAGCGGCCGACGATCATCGACATCGCCCGGGAGGTCGGGGTTTCGAAGGCCGCCGTCTCCTACGCGCTCAACGGGCGCGCCGGGGTCTCGCCGCAGACCCGGGAGCGGATCCTCGACGTCGCGACGGCGATGGGCTGGCGGGCCAGCAGCGCGGCGCGCGCCCTGTCCAACGACCGGGCGGCGAACGTCGGCATCGTGCTCGCCCGCTCCCCGGAGGTGCTGCGCACCGAGCCGTTCTTCATGCAGATGCTCGCCGGCCTGGAGCAAACCCTTTCGGCGGACGGGTTTTCGCTGCAGCTCGCGCTCGCGGCGGACACCGGCACCGAGCTGGACACCTACCGGCGCTGGTGGGCGGAGCGGCGGGTCGACGGCGTGGTGCTGACCGATCTCCGCGTCTCCGACCCGCGCCCGGAGCTGCTGCGCGAGCTGGGGACGCCGGCGGTGTTCTTCGGCACCGCGGGGCCGATGCCGGGGATCCCGGTCCTGCGGGCCGACGAGGACGAGGCCATCCGCAGCGCGATCACGCACCTCTCGGAGCTCGGCCACCGCCGGATCGGGCACGTGCAGGGGCCGCCCGATCTCCAGCACACCGTTCGGCGGGCGGATGCGCTGCGCCGAGCCGTGGGCGGAACGCCGGGTCTCTCGGTGCACCACGCGCCCGGCGATTACACCGAGGAGGGCGGGGTTCGCGCCACGCGCCGCCTGCTCGCGGCACCGAATCCCCCGACCACGGTCATCTACGACAACGACGTGATGGCGGTCGCGGCGGTGGTGCACGCCGAGGCGCTGGGCGTGCGGGTTCCGGCCGATCTCTCGGTGCTGGCGTGGGACGACTCGATGTTGTGCCAGGTGGTTCGCCCCGCCATCACCGCGTTCGCGCACAGCGTCGTCGTGGATTCCGCCACCGCCGCCCGCATGCTGCTGGAGCTGATCGAGACCGGTTCGGTCGACGACGGTGAGCTGTCGCCGCGGACGCTGATGCCGCGCGGGAGCACCGCGACCGCTCCCGGCAACCGACCGGCCAACGGTAACGAAATGATCACGCCACCGATCGGCCCTTCTGATTAACCGGTTAAGTCCTTAGCTTGAGCCAGGGGTCCAACGACGGGCCCGACGGAGCCGAGGAGGCTTTCGTGCTCAAGCGCTCACTCCTGGCGGTGCCGCTGGTCGCGGCATTGCTCGCCGGCGCGCTGACCGGCTGCGCGGCACCGGCCGACGACGACAACACGATCACCTACTGGGCGAGCAACCAGGGCAAGAACGCCGCGCAGGACCGGGAAATCCTCGGCGAAGAGCTCGCCGAGTTCACCGCCCGGACCGGCATCGAGGTCAAGCTGGAGGTGATCGGCTGGTCCGACCTGCTCAACCGGATCCTCGGCGCGGCGACCTCCGGCGTGGGCCCGGACGTGGTGAACCTCGGCAACACCTGGGCCGCGTCCCTGCAGGCGACCGGCGCGTTCGTGCCCTTCGACGACGCGCTGATGAACCGCTTCGGCGGCGGGGACCGGTTCCTCGACAGCAGCATGAGCTCCACCGGGATGCCCGGGCAACCGCCGGCTTCGCTGCCGCTGTACGGGCTGTCCTACGGCCTGTTCTACAACAAGAAGCTGTTCGCCGAGGCCGGCATCACCGAGCCGCCGAAGGACTGGCGGGAGTTCATCGACACCGCGAAGCGGCTCACCGACCCGGCGCGCGGCCGCTGGGGGCTCACCGTCCCCGGCGCCAGCTACACCGAGAACGCGCACTTCGCGTTCATGTTCGGCCGCCAGGAGGGCACGCACCTCATCGACGAGCGCGGCAGCCCGTCGTTCGCCTCGCCGGAAGCCGTCGCCGCGGTGCAGCGCTACATCGACCTGATGGCCTCGGCCCGCGTGGTGGATCCCGACGACGCCGAGGAGGGCAATTCCTCCGGCGCGGCAGCGGATTTCGTGGACGGTGACGCCGCGATGCTGATCGCGCAGAACAGCGTCATCCCCACGCTGCACGACAACGGGATGGCCGAGGCGGACTACGGCGTCGTGCCGATGCCGGTGCCCGATCCCCTGCCGCCCGGCGGCCGGGCCGTGCGCAGCCACGTCGCGGGCTCGAACGTCGCGGTGTTCGCCGACAGCCCGCGGCGGGAACAGGCTCTCGAACTGGTCGAGTTCCTCACCAGCAAGGAGGTCCAGGCGTCGCTGAACGAGAAGTACGGCACGCTGCCGGTGGTCGAGGACGCCTACGCCGATCCGGCCTTCCACACGCCCAAGAACCAGGTGTTCAGCGAAGTGCTGGCCGGCGGCTCGGAAACCGTGCCGATGATCCCCAACGAGGCCCACTTCGAAACGACGGTCGGCGCGGCGATGCGCGACCTGTTCGCGGCCACCGCCACCGGACGACCACCCGGCGCGGAGGACGTGCGCGAGGCGCTGGCCGAGGCGGAGCAGAAGATGCGGGGGACCGGAGGATGACGGCCACCACACCGATTCCGGCGCGGCGTCGCGGGTGGACGCCGAGCCGGCGCGCGCTCCCCTACCTGCTGATCGCGCCCGCGCTGGCCTTCGAGCTGCTGGTGCACCTGGTGCCAATGCTCGGCGGCCTGTGGATGAGCCTGCTCGAACTGACCCAGTTCCACCTGCGGGACTGGGTGCGCGCGCCGTTCGCGGGCCTGGACAACTTCGGCTTCGCGCTGGACCTCGACGGCGCGGCGGGCGCGGAACTCCTGCGCTCCTTCGCGGTCACGCTGGCCTACGCGATCCTGACCGTCGGACTTTCCTGGACGCTCGGTCTCTTCGCAGCGACGCTGCTCCAGCGCAGCTTCCCCGGCCAGGCCGTGCTGCGCACGCTGTTCCTGGTGCCGTACGCGCTGCCGGTCTACACCGCGGTCATGATCTGGAAGTTCATGCTCGACCGCAGCGACGGCATGGTCAACACCGTGCTGGACGACCTCGGGGCCGGCGCGGGCGGCACCTTCTGGTTGCTGGGCGACAACGCCTTCGGCAGCATCGTCGTCACCTCGGTGTGGCGGCTGTGGCCGTTCGCGTTCCTCGTCCTGATGGCCGGGATGCAGTCCATTCCAGCCGACGTCTACGAGCAGGCCACAGTGGACGGTGCGGGGATCTGGCAGCAGTTCCGGTCCATCACCGTGCCGATGCTGCGGCCGGTGAACCAGGTCCTGGTGCTGGTGCTGTTCCTGTGGACGTTCAACGACTTCAACGTGCCCTACATCCTCTTCGACAAGTCGGTGCCGGGCGCGGCCAACCTGCTGTCCATCCACATCTACGGAAGCTCGTTCCTCACCTGGAACTTCGGCCTGGGCTCGGCGATGTCCGCGCTCCTGCTGCTGTTCCTGCTGCTGGTGACCGCGGGCTACCTCGCCTTCACCTCGCGGAGGTTGAAAGATGTCTGAGCCGCGGTGGTTCCGCCTCCTGCGGGTGGGCGGGCTGACCTTCCTGGTGCTGTTCACCGCGCTGCCGCTGTACGTCATGGTGACCTCGGCGGTGAAGCCGCTGGGCGACGTGCAGGACCGGTTCCGGTGGCTGCCGGTGAACATCACGTTCCAGCCGTTCGTCGACATGTGGTCGACGATCTCGCTGGCCGACTACTTCGTGAACAGCACCGTGGTGGCCCTGGGCGCCGCGGCGCTGTCGGTGACCATCGCCGTGTTCGCCGCGTACGCGATCAGCCGGTTCCGCTTCCGCGGCCGCAACGCGTTCCGCATCGTCGTGCTGTCCACCCAGATGTTCCCCGGGATCCTGTTCCTGCTGCCGCTGTACCTGATCTACGCCACGATCGGCCGGCTGACCGGCATCGCCCTGCACGGCAGCCACCTCGGCCTGATCATCACCTACCTGACGTTCTCGCTGCCGTTCGCGATCTGGATGCTGGTCGGCTACTTCGACTCCATCCCGAAGGACCTCGACGAGGCGGCGCTGATCGACGGCGCGAGCCCGGTGAGCGCCCTGCTCAGAGTGGTGCTGCCCGCCGCGCGACCGGGCATCGCCGCGGTGGCGATCTACGCGTTCATGACGGCGTGGGGCGAGACCCTGTTCGCCTCGATCATGACCGACTCGGGTTCGCGCACGCTCGCGGTCGGGCTGCGCGAGTACGCCACGCAGACCTCGGTGTACTGGAACGAGGTGATGGCGGCGTCGCTGGTCGTCAGCATCCCGGTGGTCATCGGGTTCCTGCTGCTCCAGCGCTACCTGGCCCAGGGGTTGACCGCGGGCGCGGTCAAGTGACCTGTTGGATCCACCAGCCGAGAAAGGGCGATCGATGCGACGCAACTCCGCCAAGGTGACCGTGGCCGGGGAACCGGCCGTGTGGCTCGGCGCGAACTTCTGGTCGCGCACCGGCGGGCCGCTGATGTGGCGGAACTACTCGCCGCGGGTCGTGCGCGAGGAACTGCGGGTGCTCCACGAGCACGGCCTGCGGCAGACGCGTTCCTTCTTCTACTGGCCCGACTTCATGCCGGCCCCGGACAGCGTCGACGCGGCCAAGGTCGAGCACTTCGCCGACTTCCTGGACGCGCACCAGGAGATCGGCATGTCGTCGATCCCGACCTTCATCGTGGGGCACATGTCCGGCGACAACTGGGATCCGGCGTGGCGGGACGGCCGCGACCTCTACGCCGACGTCTGGCTGGTGTCCCGGCAGGCGTGGTTCGTGCAGCGGATGACCGAGCGCTTCGCCGCGCACCCGGCCGTCGCGGGCTGGCTGATCAGCAACGAGATGCCGATCTACGGCCGGTTGCGGCACGAGCCGAAGGCGCCGACCGAGCAGGTCACCAGCTGGGCGCAGCTGATGGTGCAGGCGGTGCGGGCCGGCGGCGGGCACCAGCCCGTGTCGCTGGGCGACGGCGCGTGGGGCATCGAGGTCACCGGCACGGACAACGGGTTCTCGGTCCGCGAGACCGGTGCGCTGGTGGACTTCGTCGGCCCGCACGTGTACCGGATCGACAGCGACCCGGTGCGCCAGCACCTCGGCGCGGCGTTCATCTGCGAGCTGGCCGCGGTGGGCGGCAAGCCGGTGGTGCTGGAGGAGTTCGGCCTCTCCAGCGACCAGGTGTCGCCGGAGCACGCCGCGCACTACTACCGGCAGACGCTGCACAACTCGCTGCTCGCCGGATCGACCGGCTGGGTGGCGTGGAACAACACCGACTACGACGACCTCATCGAGCAGGGCCCGTACTCGCACCACCCCTTCGAGATGCACTTCGGCATCACCGACAGCGCCGGGAACCCGAAGCCGCCGCTGCACGAGCTGGCCGCGTTCGCCGACGTTCTATCCACTGTGGACTTCGCCAGGTGCGAGCGCACCGATGCGCAGGCCGCGCTGGTGGTGACCGAGTACCTGGAGCGCGGCTACCCGTTCAGCCAGGACGACGACCGGCCGCTCGTCTTCAGCTCGCTGCAGCAGGCGTACGTGGCCGCGCGGGAGGCCGACCTGCCCGTCGGGTTCACCAGGGAACGCGACGGCATCGACCCGGACTGCTCGCTGTACCTGCTGCCGTGCACCAAGCAGATCCAGGGGCCGACCTGGCAGCGGCTGCGCGAGCGGGTGGCGCAGGGCGCGGTGCTGTACCTGTCCTACACCGCGGGCGAGGTCGGACACCACCGGCAGCCGTGGATCCCCTACCTGGACGAGACCTTCGGCGTCGCGAAGGAGATGACCTACGGCGTGGTCGACGAGGTGACCGACGAGGTCGTCGAGTTCACCTTCGCCGAGGACTTCGGCGGCATCGCCGAAGGCGAGGTGCTGCGCTTCCGGGTCGGCGGCAACGAGCACAGCCGGGCGTACCTCCCGGTCCACCCGCGCGGAGCGACGGTGGTGGCCACCGACGCGCACGGCAGGCCGGCCCTGCTGCGCCACCGCAGCGGGCGGGGCGAGACCGTGCTGTGCACCTATCCGATCGAGCACTTCGCGGCGCGGAACGCGCGCGTCAACCCGGAGGACACGCACCGGCTTTACGCGGCGCTGGCCGAGATCGCCGGCGTCGATCGGACGATCGCGGTCGACGATCCGCGGGTGTTCGCGGACGAGCTCCGACACGAGGACGGGCGCCGGTTCGCCTGGCTCGTCAGCCAGCACGGCCAGGAAGTCACGACAACGCCGCGGGCGGACGGTTCTTCCTTGCACGACACCAAGACCGGTGAACTCCTTTCCAAGATCACGCTGCCCGCCTACGGAGTGCGGGTCGTCGAGCTGCGCGCGGTGCGGTAACGCCGGGCCGTGGGCCTTCCGGGCTGCTGCGGCTGCCCGGAAGGCTCGCGGTGGGTGCATGTCGGGGCGAAAGTCCCTTGTCCCGCAGCTCCGGAAGCGGGCAGGCGGCGGCGCGCATGCGACCGGCTTCCCACCGGTGTACAACGGGGTCGTACCGACCCATGCGGACACCGATCGCTCGTGGCGCTCACGAGCATTCCGCGGTCACCACTCATCCCGCTGCTCGTGTGGAGACGTCATGAAGATCGTGTGCATCGGGGCCGGGCCGGCCGGCCTCTACCTGGCCATCTCGGCGAAGCTCAGGGACGCCGGGCACGACATCACCGTGATCGAACGGGACCCGCCGGGAGCAACCTACGGCTGGGGCGTCGTGTACTGGGACGACCTGCTGGACATGCTGTACCGCAACGACCGGGAGAGCGCGGAGCAGATCCGCGCCGCTTCGACGCTGTGGCGGGAGCAGGTCGTCTCGCTGCACGGCACCGAACACGCCTACATGGGCGGATACGGGTACAGCGTGAACCGCGCGCCACTGCTGGAGATACTCGCCCAGCGCGCCACCGACCTCGACGTGGACGTCCGCTACGAGCACGCCGCGGAGGACCTGTCGGAGTTCGCCGACGCCGATCTGATCGTGGTCGCCGACGGCGCGAACAGCCGCACCCGCCAGCACTACGCCGAGGAGTTCGGCACCCAGGTCGACCACGGCCGCAACCCCTACATCTGGCTGGGCACGGACCGGGTCTTCGACATGTTCACCTTCGACTTCGAAGAGACACCCGAGGGCTGGATCTGGTTCCACGCCTACCCCTCCAGCGCCGGCATCAGCACCTTCATCGTCGAATGCCAGGACACCACCTGGCAACGACTGGGGTTCGACCGGCTCGGCGACGACGAGAGCATGCGGTTGCTGGAGGACATCTTCGACCAGCCGCTCGCCGGGCACTCGCTGATCAGCGCCGCCCGGGGAAAGCCGGCCTCATGGCAGCACTTCACCCAGGTCTACAACCAGACCTGGCGCCACGAGAACATGGTGCTGATCGGCGATGCCGCGCACACCACGCACTTCACGCTCGGCTCCGGGACCAGGCTGGCCATGACCGACGCGGTGATGCTCGCGCAGAAACTGCTGGATCGCGAGCAAACGTCCATGGCGCTCAAGGAGTTCGATGAGGAAGGCCACGCCATGATGCGCATGGCGCAGGCCTCGGCACGCACCAGCATGGCGTGGTTCGAGAACACCGACCGCTACACCGACCGCAATGCTGTGGAGTTCTGCTACGCGATGTGCAACCGGAACAGCTTGCAGCCGCCGTGGCACTACCAGCAGTACCTGCTGACGCAGCACTTGGCGGCACGCAAGACCCAACGGCTGTTCGGCAACGGCTTGCGGTGGGCTCGGGCGCGCAAGCGCGGCGAGTCGCTGCGCCGCTGAGGCAGAAGGCACCAGCCATGACCACTTCGCGGGCGTCGACCTGTCCCTGACTGGATAGGGTTGGCCCGAGTTACCCACGGCGCCGGCCGCTGGACCACTGGTCGTCATCACAGGCCCGTCGCACAGCTCCCTCGGCGGCAGCCCGATCGACTGCCACGGCCTGGGGAGTGACGCTCGTCGGCCCGTCTGCTCGACGCCGAACTGCCGATCGCCGTGGCGGCACCGACAACTCGCGCGAACACAACCAATACGAACGCGCGGGACGAAGATGCCATATTTGAGTCACGAAACCGATCGAAGTCGACTACTCGGCAACCATTTCATTGAAGTGGCCGAATTCTTGATCGTCCGAGTGGAACACTACCCTCAGTCGGGCCACTCTCGGTCTTGGTCGCACATATTTGAACAGCTCACCGTTCGCCGCAGCCTGCAACGCGGAAATAAACTTCCCGAATTCGTGCCTATTTTCGCGCGCCAGCACAGCTTTGGTGCATTTTATGGCAATTAGCAATGTCGAAGCCGCAACACCTGCTCGATCGCCGAACGCTGCGCCCAATCCTCCGTCGTCAAGTACCAGCAGATCAGATAGGCATTCATCGAACGCCCCCCAGTTGTAGCCAAAGTAGGATGGGAATTCAAGTTGGCGAGCAAATTCGTCAAACAGTTCCCTATCTGACTGGCATTTACTGCCATCGATAACCGCAAGATGTGCGCCATCCGCTGGCGGTTGATGAGAGAGACGCTCCAATGCTGCAGTGAACTGAACATTGGAAAGAGTAACAAAATGAGCCCAGTGCATTGCGGAGCGCCCTCGCCCCGGGGGTACAAACACCCCCGGGGCGAGGATCGCATCCCACTTGAGATCGTTGATCACTCGTCGACCAGCCTAGCTGCTAGTTGCGGCGCACCTGCCCTTAATGAACGGCATGAACGTCTGATAGTGATCAGGACTATACCAGTCGTAGTTGATAGTTTCCAAGGCTGCGTCGGTCACGATCCGCTCGGGACCACGCCCGTTAGGGCCGGCCGGGTAGATGTCGTACTCCCGATATTCATACGGTGGAGGGAGGGCGGGAAGCTTGCCGTCGGCGTTGCGATAGATCGCACCACCTTTGATCCCTGGGGGAGGCGTGAAGTTGTGACTTTGCAAGTAGGAAAGCATGTCCCAGGCCGCTTGCGGAATGTTGAGCTGCGTTCCCGTGCGCGGATCGACCGCGCACGGGCGCGACGAATCACCTTCTGCAGCCTGGGCCGACAATGGCGCAACGAGAAGAGTCAAAAAATGAGACGCATGCAACGAGCAGGCGAACCAATTGCGAGTTGCCGACCGAAATTCTTTTGATAGACATCAACACCCCAGACAAAAAGTAACAACAGGCATATGAAGGCACGAGGACGCCCCAACGAGCCTTCATTTTTTGCTCGCCACACGCCCCTCGCGTGTGGTCAGGAGCGGAATTTATTGGAATAGACCAACTGTGCGATACCGCCAATAAGGTGTGACGCAGGGCACGTTGTCCAGTTCTGCGGGGCCACGTCCGCCGACTCCGGGCATGAGGCCACTGGGTGGTTTGGCTACTTCCTAAGCGGTGGCACATGCCACCGAGAATTGTCGGCGCGATTGCATGCCGTGCGGTGCCCCATGCCATCTGTGATGACGATGTTGACGGCGACCTGTCGGTCGCCCCTGGCCACCTTCGCCGGAAGCGCCGAGCGGATCAGAGACGAGCGGCGGCAAGCCCCCGGAGTCGGGAGCACACGCCCACCATCGCAGGGGAGGTCCGCTACCTACTCGGCCATCGACAGGTGCACCCGCCAGGTGTGGATCGACGATCTCCACCGCCAGGTGGTGCGAGTGGAGTCGAGTTTCACTGTATCCCCGCCGAGGAAGCAGGCCAGCTCGGTGATGAGCTAGGCGACGTCTACCGGGGTTCTCAACGAGGCATCGCGGACGGGCGATGTTGTGTTGATCACGATCTTCGTGTCGTTCGTCCGGAACCGGATCACCTGTTGCTCCGTTGCTACGGACATGGGCGATGATCCTGGAAGTACCTGCCGCGCCCCTCGCGAGCCGAGGGGCGCGGACCTCTCCGAGCCGCTGACGCCGCACGTCGGCGGCCCGAACCGAACCGCCTGCCGCGCGTCGGCGGACAGCACCTCCCCTGCGGAGTCCCGTCACGGCCAGGCGCCGCCCACGACTTCGCCCGGCACCCGTTCCGGTCGCCCTCGACCCGAGCCCGGTACGTTTCTCGCGCCGTGCAGCCGAAGATTCCCCGGCACTCCTCCCCTGGCCGGCCGATGGCACTTTCCTCCCCTTCCCGCACGACACCGCGGCATCCGAAAATGCCGCGGAGCGGGCGCGGCCGCATCGGACCGCACTGACATCACCGATCCGGCCGGAGGAGCCGCACCGCCCGCAATCCGTTCGACCACACGCACCGCAACTGAATCGACAGCGAGAAGAAGAGGAAGGGCCAGCAGAATGGTCTTCAAGAAGCTCCTGGGCGCCCTCGGCGTCGGCGGCCCGTCGGTGGACACCGTGCTGCACCACCAGCACGTCCGCCCGGGCGAGAACCTCGCCGGGGAAGTCCGCATCACCGGCGGGAACCAGGACGTCACCGTCGAGAGCGTCGCGCTCGGCTTCGTCACGCGCGTCGAAACCGAGCACGGCGGCCACGACGGGCACGCCGGCGTGGAGTTCCACCGCGCCGTGGTGGCCGGCCGGTTCGAGCTGCGCGAGGGCGAGAACAAGACCATCCCGTTCCAGTTGCCGGTGCCGTGGGAAACGCCGATCACCAGCGTCTACGGGCAGCACCTGCACGGCATGACGCTCGGCGTGCGCACCGAGCTGGCCATCGCCAAGGTCGCCGACAAGGGCGACCTCGACCCGGTGTCGGTGGAACCCCTGCCCGCGCAGGAGAAGGTGCTGGAGGCGTTCTCCCAGCTCGGTTTCCACTTCAAGAGCGCCGACCTGGAGCACGGCCGGTTGCACGGCGTCCGCCAGGAACTGCCGTTCTTCCAGGAGATCGAGTTCTACCCGCCCCAGCAGTTCGCCGGGCGGATCAACGAGGTCGAGCTGACCTTCGTCGCCGGCCCGCACGGGCTGGACGTGGTGCTGGAGGCCGACAAGCGCGGCGGGTTCTTCACCCCGAGCCAGGACGCCTTCGGCCGCTTCCACGCCTCCCACGAGGAAGCCCTCGGCACCGACTGGGCCGGGCGGATCCACGGCTGGCTGGAACAGGTCGCCGACCGCCGCGGCGCGGGCCACCCGATGGCCGGGTACGACCACCACGGCTACGAGCACCACGGCCACCACGACGAGCACCACCGGCGCGGATCCGGGATGGGCGGCATGGTCGCGGGTGCCGCGCTGGGCGCCGGCGCCGGGATCCTCGGCGGCATGGTCGTGGGCGAGGTGCTGGAAGAGGTCTTCGAGGGCGACGAAGAGGAGTTCTGATCCTCCGGTGGGCGCCGGGAATCCGTTCCCGGCACCCACCGCGCGCCGGTCAGCTCAACTCCCGTCGGGGCAACCCGTTAGATTGATCAACATCGTTGCCTCCGCCGTGATCGGGAGTACTTGGTGAGCACGCGCGAACGCGTCCGCGAGCTGGTCGACGCGCCACTCACCCAGCGGGTGGTCATCGCGGTCATCCTCGTCAACGCCGTGACGCTCGGCTGCGAGACCTCCCCCGGCCTGGTCGCCAGCCACGGCTGGCTGCTCCACGCGGTGGACCGGGCCGCGCTGGCGGTGTTCGCGGTGGAACTGGCCGCCCGCCTGTACGGCCACGGCTGGCGATTCTTCCGAGACCCGTGGAACTGCTTCGACGCCGTCATCGTCGGCATCGCGCTGCTGCCCACCACCGGGGCCTTCGGAGTCCTGCGCGCGCTGCGCATCCTCCGCGCCCTGCGGCTGATCTCGGTGATCCCCAGCATGCGCCGCGTGGTCAGCGCGCTGCTCACGGCCGTCCCGGGGATGGCCTCCATCGCCGCCCTGCTGGTGCTGATCCTGTACGTGGGCGCGGTGATCGCCACCAAGCTGTTCAGCGCGGTCGCCCCGGACTACTTCGGCGACCTCGGCGACTCGCTGTTCACCCTGTTCCAGGTGATGACCGGGGAAGCCTGGTCCGAGGTCGCCCGCGCGGTGATGGCCGAGGAACCGCTGGCCTGGATCTTCTTCATCGGCTACATCGCCATCACCACGTTCACCGTCCTCAACCTCTTCATCGCCGTCGCCGTGTCCGCGATGGAATCCCAGGTGGGCCGCGAACGCGAGGACGACGGTGAAACGGTCCGCGAACTGCTCACCGAGATCCGCGAACTCCGCGCCGAAGTCCGGGAACTCCGCGCCGCGCCGGCCGAATCCTGAAGTCGGCTAGTGCGTGACCGGAAACGATCATCGGGTTGGTGCTGACTGGCCTCGTGCCGATTGGATGTGACTGGAAGGGGTTGCCCTCTTCCCCCGCGATACGGTGCTGCGATGTCTCGATCAGTCGAAACCGGATCAGTGTTGTCTCCCGTCACCGCGGACGACGTCGACCTTGCCGTGCGGCTCGCCGTGGGCATCCTTCGGGACGCACCCCCGGAGGGGTGGGGCGGCAAGGCCGGTTCGCTGGAGTGGGACTGCTGGGAGACCGCCGAGCACCTCGCCAACGACCTGTTCTACTACGCCGTGCAGCTGGGGCCGCAGAGCCCGCCGCTGGACACCCATGTGCCTTTCGCGTTGAGCCAGAAGAGGCCGGACGGACCCGCGTACTTCCTCTTCGCGGAGCGTGATGCGGGTCCGGCCGGCCTGGTGCAGGTGCTGGAGGCGTGCGGCGCGCTGCTGGTCGCCATGGTGCGTACCACGCCGCCCCAGGTCCGCGCCCACCACGCCGCCGGGGTGTCGGACCCCGAAGGCTTCGCGGCGATGGGGGTGGTAGAGACGCTGGTACACATGCACGATCTGGCGGAAGGCTTCGGACTTGCCTGGACCCCGCCCTCCGCTCTCTGCTCGCGGGTGCTCGCCCGTCTGTTTCCAGAGGCTCCGGACGGCGCGGATCCCTGGCTCACCCTGTTGTGGGCCACCGGCCGCGCCGAACTGCCGGGGCACCCTCGTCTCACCACGTGGCGCTGGGCCAGCACACCGCGGTCATAGGAGCGGATCGGCTTCAGCCGCGGCCAGGCTGATGATCGTGCCCTTACCCGGCGAGAGCGCACCAGGCCACCCGTCCCAACCGGCAACCCGGCGAACCTATGCGGTCACGGCACTAGGGCTCGCCCGGCCGGACGAGATGACCGCCGATGCCGAGGACTCCGCTGACGAAATCCCTGGCCATCCCGACCTCCTCGGGCGAGCAGTCGACGAGCACCTTGATCTCGGCGTCCCGCTTGGCCAGGTCCGCGGTGAGCAGGACGCCCGCCACTCCCGCGCCCGCCGCCGAGCCGACGAAGACGTCGATGCCGGCGCCGTCACCACCGGTGGTGCCCGCCAGGTAGCCGTAGTCCAGCGGGTAGACGACGTCCGGGATGCGCGGATGCGGCCGCCCCTTCGGCCGGTCGACGACGATCTCGCCGTGCCGCACGAGATCGGCCAGCGCGGCGAAGAATCCCGCAGATCCGGGATGCGCCCCATCCGGCGCTTCGGTTCTCATGGGCTCAGCCCAGGAACTGGTCGTAGAGGAGGTAGGCGTTCAGGCCGATGATCAGCGTCGTGATCGCCGTCATCACCGCCGTCAGCCAGCGCGGGTTCGCGAAGGCGCCCATGACCGAGCGGTCCCTGGTCACCAGCAGCAGCGGGATCAGCGCGAACGGGATGCCGAAGCTCAGCACGACCTGGCTGAAGTTCAGGACGTCGGTGGGGTTCATGCCGAGCACGATCACCACGAGCGCGGGCGTCATCGTGATCAACCGGCGCAGCAGCAGCGGAATCCGGAAGTTGATGAACCCGGCCATCACGACCTGCCCGGCGAAGGTGCCGACGCTGGACGACGAGATCCCGGACGCGAGCAGGGCGACCGCGAACACCAGGGCGGCGGTGCCACCGGCGAAGGTAGCGAGGCCCGCGTGCGCGTCCTCGATGCTGCTGATCCCGGTGTTGCCGCTGGTGTGGAACAACTTCGCGGCCATGACCAGCATCGACAGGTTGATCAACCCGGCGAGGCCGAGCGCGATGACCACGTCCCAGCGCTCGAACCGCAGCACCTTCCGGCGGTCGTCGTCGGTGGAGACGGCCACCCGGCGGCTGGTGAGCGCCGAGTGGAGGTAGACCACGTGCGGCATCACGGTGGCGCCGACGATCCCCACCGCGAGGTAGGCGCTGCCGGCCGGCAGCGTCGGCACCAGCCCGGCGATGGCCTGGGCGGGCTCCACGCCGATGCGCAGCAGCTGGTAGGCGAAGCCGGCGATGATCAGCAGCAGCAACCCGGCGATCGCCCGCTCGAAGGGCCGGTAGCCGCGCGCCTGCAGGCCCAGCAGTGCGAACGCGACGACCGCGGTGATCAGCGCCGCCGGCACCATCGGGATGCCGAACAGCAGGTACAGGCCGAGGGCGGCGCCGACGAACTCGGCGAGGTCGGTCGACATGGCGACGATCTCCGCCTGCAGCCACAGGCCCCACCGCACCGGCCGGGAGTGCCGCTCCCGGCACACCTCGGGCAGCGTCTTGCCGGTGACCACGCCGATCTTCGCGGACAGGAACTGCACCGGCATCGCCATCAGGTTCGCCAGCACCACGACCCACACCAGCGCGTAGCCGAACTCCGCGCCGGCGCCGATGTTGGTCGAGAAGTTGCCGGGATCGACGTAGGCGATGGCCGCGATGAAGGCGGGCCCCAGCATCGCGAGCGCGCCCCGCATCCGCCCCCGCCCGAGCACCTGCCCCAGGTCCTCCCGGGAATCGCGTCCCGCCTCGACCTCGGTCACGCCCATCGGTCCACCCGAGCCGCTGCCTGCGCGCCGATGACGGCCTCCTGCCGGTCCGCGCGCGGCGCCCCGGTGGGCCCGCGCGAACAACGATTCGTCTTCCCGTCCACGAGATTACGGTATGCCGAAAAATTCTCTTCGCAAGCCCCCACCCGGCCGCTCGCACCCGGCGCGTCCGGAGCGGGAGTCCTACACTCCGGTTACCGATTCCGCCGCGCCAGACCGGCCGAATCGCGTGATGGGGGTAAATCAACTCGGGTATGGAGCCACCGATGGCCGAGGAGAACGTACGCCGCCGCGGCTACCGAGCAGGACTCGGCGGCGAGATGCTGGCGGAATTCCTGGGAACCTTCGTCCTGATCCTGCTGGGGTGCGCATCGGTCGCGGTGGCCGTCGCCGGACTTCCCGGCTCGGGGCGGCAATCCGACGCCTTCGGGCCCGCGAACTGGCTGATCATCGGGTGGGGCTGGGGACTCGCCGTGGTGTTCGGCGTCTACGTCGCGGGCGGCGTCAGCGGCGCGCACATCAACCCGGCGGTGACGCTGGCCTTCGCGGTGCGGCGGGCCTTCCCGTGGGTGAAGGTCGTGCCCTACATCGTCGCCCAGGTCGTGGGCGCGTTCGTCGCCGCCGCGCTGGTGTACGCGACGTACAGCTGGGCGATCGACGCGTTCAACACCAAGGCCGGTCTCGCCCGCCCGCAGTCCCTGGACACCTTCGCGATCTTCGCCACCTTCCCGGCCAAGTACTTCGACGGGTCGTGGTGGGGGCCGCTGCTGGACCAGATCGTCGGCACCGCGATCCTGGTGCTGCTCATCTTCGCGCTCACCGACACCCGCAACACCGCGCCGGCGGCCAACCTCGGGCCGTTCCTGATCGGCCTGGCCGTCGCCGCGATCGGCCTGACCTTCGGGCCCAACGCCGGCTACGCGATCAACCCGGCGCGCGACTTCGGCCCCCGCCTGTGGACGTTCATCGCCGGCTGGGACGGCATCGCCCTGCCCGGGACCTACCAGTGGTTCAGCTGGTACTTCTGGATCCCCATCGTCGGGCCGCTCGTCGGCGGCGTCGTCGGCGCCGTCGTCTACGACCTGTTCATCGGCCAGGTCGTCGCGGCCCGCGCGGCACCGCCGGAACCCGGGCGGGTGAGCGACGACGCGAGCTGAGGCCGCCCGGTTAATCCGACCCGGTAGCGGCGCAGTCCGCCGGATTACGACCGGATTCGGCCCGGGTACACCCATTTCGAACATCGGGATGGGTGGCGGTGGCGATGACGCAGCAGTACCTCGTCGGCGAACTGTCCGTTCGGCTGGCCCAGCTCCAGGAGGCGGCCGATCCGCCGGCCGCGGACGGGTTCGCGAGCCTGCGCCGGGATGTGGAAGCCGCGCCGCCGCACGCGCTGGGCCCGGCGGTGGATCGGGCGATCCGGCTGGCCGACGAGTTCTGCTGGGACTCGGTGCGCAGGGGCGACGTCACCACGTTCGACGGCCTGGCCGCGTGGTCGGCGGAGCTGTGCGAGTTCGCCGCCTGCGCGGGCCTGCTCGATCGGGAGGCCGGCGGGTGAGCCCCATGCCTGTCCACAGTGGTCAATCCCGGCGAACCCGCTGGACCAGCCGCGGGATCTCGTCGACGACGGCCGCCGCGGCCGCCACGTCGCCGGACAGCGGGCGTTCCCGGGTATCCGGATCCAGCGCGTCGCACGCCCGCTGGTAGACCGCGCGGATCGGTCGCCCCGGGCTGATGCCGCGCTGCCGGTTCGCGCGGACCGCTGCCACGAGTTCGCAGGCCAGGACGAGCCGGTGCGCATCCGCGGCGCGCCGGGTCTGCCGGACCGCCTGCGGGGCGAAGCTCGCGTGCTCTTCGGCGCCCCTGGACAGCGCGATGTGGCCGAGTGTCGCCGGGAACGCCGCGGCGCGCAGTTCGGCGAGCGCGGAACCGGCGCCGTATTCGAGCGCCATGATCCCCGAGCTGCCCGGCGGTCCCGCCGCCAGGAACGGGCGCAGCCCCGTCATCCCAGGTTCGGTGAGCATCGCCAGCCTCGCCGCCGACAGCTGGGCCGTGGCGAGCATCGCCAGCCGCAACCGGTCCAGCGCCAGGGTCAGCTGGGCGGCGTGGAATCCACCGTGGTGGCGGGCCGCCGCCGGTTCGCCGGTCGTGAGCAGCGGGTTCTCCGCGGCCGCGTTGAGCTCCACCACCACGACCGCGTCGGCGTCGGCCACGGCCTCCACCGCCGGGCCGTGCACCTGCGGGAAGCACCGCAGCCCGAACGGATCCTGGATCCGGCGGCCCGGAGCCACCTCGCCGCCGAGCAGCGCCAGCACCTCGGCTGCGACCCGGGATGCGCCGGCGTGCGGGCGGCCCGCGTGCACCTCGGGCGCGAACGGCTCGGTCGATCCGTCGACGGCGAGCGCGGTCAGCGCCGCGATCGCGGCGGTCGCCGACACCAGACCCCGCACCGCGGCCACCGCCAGCGCCGCCTGGCCGATCGTCAGGGCGTTGCTGCTGATCAACGCCAACGCCTCGCCCTCGGTCAGGGCGACCGGGGCCGGTCCGCGACCGGTCCAGCGCGCCTCGCCGGCGAGGGCGAGCCCGAGTTCGGCCAACGGCCCGAGATCGCCGGTCCCGACCGAGCCGTGCTCGTGCACCTCCGGGTACGCCCCGGCGTTGAGCGCCGCGGCCATCGCCTCCGCGAGCCCGGGCCGCACGCCGGTGCCGCCGCGCAGCACCTGGTTCAGCCGGACGGCCAGCATCGCCCGCACGTCCCGCTCCGGCAGCAGGTTCCCGATCCCGCTGGCATGGCTGCGCAGCAGCCGCATCCCGTGCGCGGCTCCACCGGGCACCACCTCGGAGCGGTTGGCGCCCACGCCGGTGGTGCGCCCGTAGACCGGCCCGGTGGGCACCGCGGCTGCGCCGAGCCGGGCCAGCTCGGCGGGCGCGACGCAGACCGCCACCCGGTCGTCGGCGATCCGCGCGACATCCACAATGGACATATCAGCGCCGTCGAGGAGCACCGGGGCTCCGGCGCGCACCGCGGTCATGGCCCCTTCCCTCCCCGCGAACCCGTGCCGGATCAGACGGGCGCGGTGTCGTCGATGGGACGCAGTTCCTCCGCGTAGGACACGGAAACGCGCCGGATCACGCCGTCGGCCACGGAGTACTGGCCCATCCGCCACAGCGGCGGCGAGTAGGCGTGGATCGAGACGCTGCGCGGCTCCTGGCCGGTGAGCCGGTGGATGTGGTCCGGCCCGCCGCCGTACGCGAAGCCCGCGGCGACGTCGGTGACCGCGCTCGGCCCGGCGACGGCCAGGTTGTGCTCGACGAGCACGCCGCGGGCCACCGCGACCGCGAACGCGGAGATGTCGTGGTCGTGCCAGCCCGTGTCGTTCTCCGGCGTCCAGCACAGCACCCAGACGTCGACGTGCGCGTCCCGGTGCAGCGACGCGTAATGCCGCTTCTCGTCGCTGAACGCGACGTGGTGCCGCCACGCATCCGGTCGGCGTGCGAGACCCGCGACCAGTCCGAGCAGTTCGCCTTGGTCGAGGTAGCGCCCGGGCAGCGCTTCGAGGGTGAATCCGCCCGGCACGTCGCCGATCCGGCGCGCTCGCCTGGCGGGCAGGCCGGGCGCGGTCGGTTCGCCGATCACGGTGTTCCTCCTTCCAGCAGACGACGCGGGTTCGAACAGCGGATGGCCCGGGCGGCGGCCTCCCCCAGCCCCGGATCGGCCGGTTCGGCGTAGGGCCGGTCGCTGCCGAGGACGACGGGGTCGATCCCGAGCACCCGGACCAGCGCGTCCACCCCGCGCGGCCCGTACGACGAGGTCTCGACGAAGACACCCGGATCGACGCGGTCGAACGCGCCTCCCCTGGCCGCCAGCCGCTCGTGGTGCACCGGCGCCAGCCCGGCCCCGGCGGCGAAGCAGATCCGCAGCCGCGGGAGCAGTGCGCGGCCCGCGACGTGCCAGGACCACCACGCCGCCTGCAGCTGCGCCACGTAGTCGACGACCGGTGGCCACCAGCCGGGCACGCCGGCGGCCGGGCTCGTCGCGGCGCCGGGGTGCACGAACACTGGCCGGTCCGCCTGCTCGCACACCGCGAGCAGCGCGGCGATGCGTTCCACGTCGGCCGGTTGCCGCATGGCGTCGGCCGGGATCTGCAGGCCGGCGCATCCCCCGCCGAGAGCCTCGCGCACCTGCTGCTCGTCGGGCTCCAGCACGTTGGCCGCCGCCCACACCCGGAACGGATCGGGCAGTGCCGCGGCGCCGCGATGCCAGGCGTCCAGCAGTGGTTCGGCCTCGTCCGGCGGCAGCCACTCGATGCCGAGCGGGCTGGACAGCGACACGAGCGCGACCGCCGTCCCCGCTTCGCGAGCGGCGCGCTCGGACGGCTCGTGATCGGCCGGGTCCACCTCGAACGGCGGCTCGCCGGCCAAGTGCAGCGTCCAGCCGCGCAGCAGCGGTGGATCCGCGCGTGCGCGCAACACGTCGACGAACTCCGCGGGCCACAGGTGCTGGTGCACGTCGATCACCGGATCGGACACGGGCACACCCTTGTGAAGCGCTTCAGTGAACGGTTTCAGTGAACCGCCTCAGCGCTCGCGCGGTCAAGGGCCGAACGTGCGCATCCGCCGCGCGCTAGGCTTTCCAGGTGCAACGCCGCAAGCGCCCCACGATCAAGGACATCGCGGCGGAGACGGGGCTCTCCCCGGCCGCCGTGTCCTACGCGCTCCGCGGCCTGCAGGTTCCCCCGGAAACCCAGCAGCGCGTGCGGGAGGTCGCCGACCGCCTCGGCTACGAGGCCGACCCGGTCGCCCGCGCGCTGGCCAGCGGCCGCACCGGCATGGTGGGCGTGCTGTGCAGTTCGCTGGATGACCTGTGGCAGCAGAACTTCGCCACCACGCTCGGCAGGCGCTTCCTCGCCGCCGACCGCAACACGCTGTTCATGGACTCCGCCGCCGATCCCGCGCGCGAGGCCCTGCTCGCCAAGAACCTCCTCGACCAGCGGGTCGACGCGCTCGTCACGATCCCGGTCGATCCGAATTCCCGGCACTGGCCGGACGCCGCCGAGCGGACCATGCTCGTCGCGATCGGCGACCCGCTTCCCGGGGCGGCGACCGCCGCCGAGGTGGTGTTCGACAACGGCCTGGGTGTCACCGACGCGCTGAAAACGCTCAGCTCCGCCGGACACGACGAGATCCTGGTGCTGACGCCGGGGCCGCGGCTGCTGCGCCAGCGCCCCGCGGAGAAGGTCGTCCGCGAGGTCGCGCAGGAGCTCCGGATGAGCCTGCGCGTCGTGGCCTGCCCGAACGACCTGACCGGCGCCGCCGAGGTCGCGCGGGCCGCGCTCGCCGAAAAGCCCCGCCCCACGGCCGCGTTCTGCCTCACCGACTCGATGGCCTACGGCGTCTACGAGGCCGCGCGCGATCTCGGCCTGGCCATTCCCGCCGACCTCTCGGTCCTCGGCTACGACGACCACCCGGTGTCGCGCCTGCTGACGCCCGCGCTGTCCACCTACCGCTGGGACGTGCGAACCGTCGTCGACGCGGTCGTCGAGCGCGCGCTCAAGGCGGTCGACAAGAACCGGCGGAGCCGCCGCAAGCTCATCGCCCCGGAGCCGAAGCACCGCGACTCGGTGGCCGAACCGCGCGGCTGAACCCGGGCGTCCACAGTGGTTCGCGCCTGCGGTCGGGCCGGACCCCTACCGGGCTGGGAGCGGGTTCTCCTCGACGAGGGTTTCCGGGGCGGAGAGCCGCCACGCCTCGTACACCAGCTCGGCGAGCTCGTCGGCGTCGATCTTGGCCAGGTGCACGACGACCCAGCCGTAGCCGCCCGCCGTGAACTGCACCTCGAACACCTCCGGCCGCTCGGCCACCAGCGCGAGCTGCTCGGACAGCGTCTGCTTCAGCCCGACCGTCTCGGTGCGCGGCCAGTAGTAGCCGAACCCCTTGCCGCGCACGCTGAACGACGTGTAGTTGCGCGAGTCGGCCTGCTCGACCTCGGCGAGCTCGTCGACCATCCGCAGGAACTGACCGCTCGGGACACCCATGGGGAACATTCTCCCGCAAGTCCCTGACAGGAACCGGCCACCTGGGGTTTTCCGGGCGGAACCGGCTCTGTTCGTGATCATCCGCTTGTAGCATTCCCGCCGATAGCGATGGTGAACTTATTCGGACGAGACGAGGCGCAGCGCCTGCTCGCTGAGGCCACAGCGGCAGCACGTGCCGGGCGCGGCGGGCTCGTCGTGCTGCGTGCCGATCCCGGTCTCGGCGTGACCGCCCTGTTGGACGCGCACCTCTCGGTGGCGCGCGATCTCGGCATGCGGACCCATCGGGTTCCCGTGCTGCCGCAGAGCGGAACCACCGCGTTGTCGGCCGGTGCGCCGGACTGGACCGAGCCCGCCACGATCGTCATCGACGACCTGCACCGGGCGGACGACGCGACGCTGCTCGCGCTGCACGAACTCGCCGAAGGACTGCCCGACCGGCCGCTGCTGGTCGTCGCAGGGCGGCATCGCGGCGTCGAGTCCGCCCGGTTCGCGGGGCTCGACCGGCTCGCGACCGTGCACGACCTCGAACCGCTGGACGACGGCGCGGTCCGCGCCGTCCTCACCGAGCTCTCCGGTGGTGAACCGCCGGAATCGCTGTTGCGGCTGGCCGACGGCGCAGGCGGCAACCCGTGGCTGCTGGCTCACCTCACCGCGGACGACCGCGCCGCGGCGGTGACGGCTTGGGCGACCGGGCTGGCGGGCGACGACGCCGCCCTGCTGCGCTTCGCCGCGATCCTGGCCGAACCCGCGTCGGTGGACGAGCTGGCCGCCGTCGCCGCAACGACACCGGTGGACGCGCTGGCCCGGATCGAGCGGCTGGCCGGGATCGGGTTGCTGGCGGAAGAAAGCGGGCTCGTCCGGTTCCGGCATCCGGTGGTGCGCCAGGACCTGGCCGCGACCTCGGCGGGTTTGCGCGGCTCCGCGGCCCGCGCGCTCGCGGCCCGCAACGCCCCGCCCCGGGCGGTCGCCGAGCAGCTCGCGCACACGCCCGTGGACGCGTGGACCGTCGACTGGCTCGACGACCACGCCGATCGGCTCGCCGCCCGGCCCACGCCCGCGGTGGTGGACCTGTTCCACCGGGCCGTTTCCGGGCTGCCGCCCGGCGATCCGCGCCTGCACCCGCTGCGCGCCGCGCTGGCCGAGGCGCTGATGTGGTCGGGCCGGACCGACGAGTCGCAGCGCATCGCCACCGCCAGCCTGGCCGCGCATCCGGACACGCCGATCCGGCACCGGTTGCGGGCCGTGCTCGCCCTGATCTGCTTCCGGGAGATGGATCCCGCCGCCGCCATCGCGGCGCTGGACCCGGAACGCGTCGACGGCAAGCTGTCCGGCCGGCTCGCCGCGATCGACGCCGCCGCCCGCCTGGCGGCCGGCGATCTGACCGGGACGGAGCGCGCCGTCGAGCTCGCGGCGCCGGCCGCCGCGCACGATCCGCTCGTCGAGGTTTTCCTGCTCAACGTCGAGGCGACGGGCTTGTTCGTCTTCCGCGACCTCGACGGGGCGTTGGAGCGGCTGGACCGCGGGGACGCGCTGCTGGAGATCGCCATCGACGACCGCGGGCTGTGGCTGATGTCGCGCCTCCTGCGCGCGGTGGTCCAGGACCTGCGCCACGACAAGGCCGCGCTGGACACCGTCGAGCAGGCGCGCCCGATCGCCCGCGAGATCGGCGCTGGCCTGCTGGTCTGGCTGCACACCATCGCCGCGTTGGCCTCGTTCAACAACGGGCTCTGGGACCGGGCGCTCGACGAGATCGGCGCCGCCATGGCGCTGCCCGACCAGCACGGGCTGGCCGGCCCGCTGCACGGGGTGGCCTCCATGATCATGCTGCACCGCGGCGATCTGCCCGCCGCCCGCGTCCACGCCGAGCTCGCCGAGCGGTCCCCCGGCCGCGGCGTTGCCGTGTTCTACGAGCAGATCTCCGTCCTGGCCAGCGCGCACGTCGCCGACGCCGAGGGCAACTCGCAACGGGCGCTGGAGATCGTGCACGCCCTCGCCGCCGGCGACGTCGGCGTGCACCACGCGCACTCGGTCGCCACGGTCGGCGCCCGGCTCGTGCGCATCGCGGTCACCGGCGGCGACCGCGACCTGGCCAACCGGCTCGTCGCGCAGATGCGGGACCTGAGCACAGGCGAATCGGCCGGCGAGCGCGGCGCGCTGATGTACTGCCAGGGGCTGGTCGACAGCGACGTCGACGTCCTGCTGGCCGCGGCCCAGGAGTTCACCGACACCGGCTCGCCGATCCTCGCCGCTCGGGCGGCGGAGGACGCGGCGAAGGTCCTGGCCGCGTCCGGCAGATCCGCGGACGCCCGGGCCGCCTACCAGACCGCGATCGACCGGTACACCGCGCTGACCGCCACCGGCGACATCGACCGGGCGGACGCCGCGCTGCGAGCGTTCGGCCTGCGGCGCGGCGCGACCGGCTCCCGGCGCAGGCCGAAGCACGGCTGGGAGAGCCTCACCGCCGCCGAGTACCGCGTCGCGGAACTCGTGGCGCAGGGCCTGACCAACCGGGAGACGGCCGAACGGCTGATCGTGTCGGTGCGAACGGTCGATTCGCACGTGTCGCGGGTGCTCGCCAAGCTCGGCTACTCGTCGCGGATCGAGATCGCGCTCGGATTCGGGGAGCGCGAATGATGCCCGCTACCTACCCGGCTCCCGGAACATCAGCAATGTTGCGGATGATTCCGCTGCGCCGTTCTGGTGATCTTTGTGCGGTGCCCGCAGAGGGGATGCGGGCCCGGCACGAAGGTGGACATCCCGCATGGATCTCGCGCGCAGACCAGCGCCGATCGGCGGCCCCGTCGCGCCCGCCGTGAGCGCACCACCGCTGCGCGACGACGGCGGCAGCCGTCTCCAGCGATCGTGAAATCAGCAAGATCACCGTGATCGGTGGTCCGCCGCCGGGTCGGCGGACCGATTGGAAGGCAGAACACCGGACATGATCAACGACTCGGAGACGGCGAACGTCGTTGAGATGGCGTCCGCCGGCGTGCAAGACCTGGCGAACGCCGCTACCTCCGTGCTGGACGACGCCGGCCCGGCCGGCGCGCTGGCGCAACCCGTGGTGAACGCCCTGCGCAACGTGTGGGAGGGGTACTTCGGTTCGCCGATCCCGCCCGAGGGCACGAACTGGAACTCGTACTCCCACGAGCAGCTCTACCAGATGCTGTGGGACAACGCCGACGTCGGAGACGTCAGCGCGGTCGCCACGGAGTGGGGGCGGCACAGCAGCGAGCTGACCGATCACGCGGAATCGATGCGCCGGCAGCGGACCGCCATGCAGGCGAACTGGACCAGTTCGTCCGCCGACCTGGCGACGGACCGGCTCGGCTCGATCGGCGAGCGGACCGACGACATCAGCACCCGCGCGGCCACGACCCAGCAGGCCACCCAGGACGCCGGCGACGCGCTTTCCGTCGCCCGCAACACGATGCCGCCGCCGCCCGGCGACCCGACCGGAGGCGCCGTGGCCAGCGCCGCGGCCGGTGCCGGGGCCGGGGCGGTCATCGGCGGCCTGATCGGCGCGGGCGCGGGCGGCGTCGGCGCGGCCCCGGGTGCCCTGATGGGTGCCGCGATCGGCGCCGTGGCGGCCGGTGGCGGCAGCCTGTTCCTCGCCAATGTCGCGGCCGCCGAGAAGAAGGCCCAGGCGGTGCACGTGATGCAGCAGTACGAGACGAGCCTGCTCAACAGCAGCAAGACGATCGCCCCGGGCGGTTCGACGGAGGCCTTCGGCTTCGGGGCGCCGGCGTCGACCTCCGCGGCCGGATTCGGCGGCGCGGCCGGCGGGGCCGGCGGCGGCACGCCCTGGGGGAAGCTGGTCGGCGCCGGACCGCTGGAGGCGGGGCTGCGCGGCGGAGCCGCGGGCGGCGCGCTGCTGGCCGGGTCCGGCTCAATGGCCGGTGTCGCCGGGCGCGGCGGGGCCGGCGGCGGCATGGGGCCGGCCGGCGCGCGGCGCGGCGAGGAAGAGGAAGAACAGGTCCACCAGAACCGCATGCCCACCGTCGACCAGAAGCTCTTCGCCGACGACCGGCCGGCCAGCGCCCCGGTCATCGGCTGACACGAACAGGAGTGAATCCCTTGACCTCCGAAACGAACCCCGGGCCCGGCTACCAGGTCTCGCCGCAGGACCTGGCGGCCCAGGTCAAAACGCTCACCACCCTCGGCGAGCAGACCAACGGCCTGGTGACGTCCGCGCGCCAGCTCGCCGAGCGGATGCCGATGCTCGGCACCGCGCCGCCGGCGATGCACCTGGCGATGCGGCTGCGCGAGGCGGCCGGCCAGTCCGGGCTCACCGGCGAGATCAGCGCGGCCGACACCGAGCTGAACGGCTTCCACGACGCGCTGCACCAGACCGTCACCCGCTACGTGAGTTCCGACGACAACACCGCGCAGGCGCTGCGCAGGACGGGCGGTGCCGCGGAATGACGACCGCGACCACGCGCACCGCCCGGCGCGGGGCCACCGACGGAACCATCCACTTCGGACAGATCGAGCTCGATCTGCTCGCCTCGCACGTCGGCGTGCGCTTCCCCTTCCCGCTGCGCGTGCCGTCGTTCGGGCGGATCGAGGGCGAGCGGGAGGTGCTGCTGGCCACCGCGGGCCAGACCCTCCAGGCGCGCGGGCTCGCCGACGAGGACGGGCCCGCCGGGGCCGCGGCCGAGCTGGTCACGGCGCTGCGCGAGTACCGGGGCACGGTCGATCTCGTGCTGTTCGACGGCGACGGCGCGACCGCCGTCGTGGCGATGGTCTACCGGTCGTGGGCGCTGATCTGCGAGCAGCCGCTGGACGGCGACCCGGCCAGCCCGGTGCGGATCAGGCGGGTCCTGGCGAACGCGCTGGGCGACGCGCTGCGGCCGGTGGTGCCCGACCTGGGCCCGGCCCGGGCGATGCCGATCTCGTTGCCCGAGCGCGCGATCGGCAGCGCGGCGGAGCTGATCCGCGACGCGGCGGACGACGAGGCGAAGGAACGCCTCCTGCGGGAGCTCGTCCGCGACTGCGGCGGCGACCCCGGCGTGCTCGACCAGCTCACCGGGCTGCTGCCGACCCTGACCGGCCGGGGCCAGCTCGGCGCGACGCGGCGCGACGGCGCCGAGAACGTCCGGGCCGGCGCCGAACTGTCCTGGTTGGACGGTCCGCGCGGCCGGCTGCGGGTCAACCCGGCCCGCAACGGCTGGGTGAGCATCAACCCGTTGCGCAGCGAGGACCTGCGCTTCGCGCTCGACGAGCTGGCCGGGATCGCCCGCCGGCCGCGGTGAGCGCAGGCAACTTCCAGGACGAAGCCGGAGGAAACACCGTGGATTCACCAGCGCAGTGGCTGGCTGACTACGACAAGAAGCTCGCACG
Organism: Saccharopolyspora sp. NPDC045941; assembly: GCF_056431445.1. Taxonomy (NCBI): domain Bacteria; kingdom Bacillati; phylum Actinomycetota; class Actinomycetes; order Pseudonocardiales; family Pseudonocardiaceae; genus Saccharopolyspora; species Saccharopolyspora sp. NPDC045941. Next base: position 13,236 of record NZ_JBWKKU010000004.1, on the reverse strand, counting down.
GGCATCGGCGAACGCCCGCGCGGCCAGCGAAAGCCTGAGCCGGATGAGCGGCACGGCGTCCTCGCCGCGCGGCGAGGTCACCGTGCAGGTAGGGCCCAGCGGCGCGATGGAGGACATCCGGCTGACGCCGGCGGCTCGCGCGCTGGAGGCCGAGCAGCTCGCGCGGCTCATCCTGACCACCGCGCAGCAGGCGCAGCGCTCGGTCGGCGCCCAGGTGGTCGAGATCATGACCGACTACGTCGGCGACGGTCCCGCGCTGGACTTCGTGAAGCAGAACATGCCGCCGGCCGCCGGTGTCGACGCCTCGTCGGGCCCGCCGCCGCCGGACGACGACGACTACTTCTTCGCCAACCCGCAGGTGATCGTCCGATGAGCGCGCCAGGCGAATTCCAGGTCGATCCCGGGCAGATCCGGGAGCACGCCAAGACGGTCGCCGGCATCGCCGACGGGCTGTCCTCCGCCGCCGGGGGCCTGCCCGGCGCGCTGGCCGAGAACGCGCTCGGCTCGTTCGTGCAGTTCATCACGGCCGGGCTCAGCGGCGCCATGACCCAGGCCGGGGAGGCCATCGGGAGCGCCGCGTCCGCCATGGACGGGATGAGCTCGGCGCTCGTGCAGACCGCCGAGGGCTACGAGCGCTCCGACGACCGCAACGCCGGCCTGCTGTTCGGGAGGGACGCGCGATGACCGTGGAGATCAACTTCTCGGCGAACCCGGACCCGTCGAACGCCTCGCAGGTCGTCGACGACCTGAAGTCGACCATCCAGGCCGTGCAGAACAAGGACTGGCAGACCGGTGACTTCGGCGGGGCCGGTGCCGGGCTGCAGGTGCTCGGCTCGGTGTCCGACCCGCTGTCGGCCCTGGCCGGCGCCGGTTTCGGCTTCCTGGCGGAATCGGTGTCGTTCCTGTCCGAACCGCTGCAGCAGCTGGCCGGCGACCCGAGCTCGATCGCCTCGGGCGCGGAGGGCTTCCAGAACGCCGGGCGAGCGGTCTCGACGATCGCCTCGGAGTACGGGCAGTCGACCGGGCCGGAGACCAGCGGCTGGTCGGGCGAGGCAGCGGCCGGATACCTGAAGACCGGCGCGGAGCTGGTGGACGGGATCAACGGGCTCGGCCAGGCGGGGGTCGCGCTGGCGGAGGCCGCGGCCGGCGCGGGCGAAGCGGTCGCGAAGACCCTCCAGGAGGTCACGACCCTCGTCAACGAGGCCGTCGGCAAGATCATCATGATCATGAACCAGGCGATCGCCGCGGCCCAGGCGACCTTCGGGGCGAGCATCGCGGCCGCGATCCCGCAGGCCGTGCAGGTCGCCGTGGAGTACGGCGGCCGGATCATGGGGCACCTGCAGACCCTGCTCTCCAGCGCGCAGAACCTGATGAAGCACGTCGATTCGACGGCCAAGGCCGTGGCCTCGCTGACCGACAAGATCGTGCAGATCAGCGAGCTCGCCCAGCAGAGCACCGGCTCGCCGAGGGGCACGACGGCCCAGAGCACGCGGTCCGGGCTCTCCGGCCTGCCGTCGGACCAGTCGTCGATCCCGGGATCGTCGTTCGAGGGGGCGCCGTATTCGGCCGCGGCAGGCACGGCCGCGGCAGGCGCGACCTCGTCGCTCGCCGGCTCGCCTCGCCTGGCAGCGGCCGGTTACTCCACCGCCAATCCCGTGGGGACGAACCCGGGTTCGTCCGGCTCGGCCTACTCGGCCGCGGCCGGGGCGGGTTCCCAGAGCGGCTCGCCCTACATGGCGGCGGGTGGCCCGATGGCGCGCCCGGCGAACTCGTCCGAAGCGGAGACGGCCCGCAAGAACCCGTACGAAGCGACGTGGCCGGACCCGGACTCGTCCGAAACGACCCAGTACGGCACGGGTCAGTACGGCACGCCCCCGCCCGGCAACGCCTGAGCCCTGCCGATGAACGCCTGCACTCCCGGCTGCACCCGGGGGTGCAGGCGTTTTTCAGCCCACCGACACGGCCACGAACAGCAGTCCGATGGCGATGACCCCGGCGACGACGATGATCAGCAGCTTCGACTTCTTGTCCATGGCGATCACCTTCCAGGCCGGCACCGGGAGTCCGACGCCGACCGCTCGCACCGGCGATCCCCTGACCTGCGCCTACGCCGGATCCGGCGCGCGATCGAACCGATGGGTGAGACGCAGAACGCACAGCCGACCCCCACACCTGTGGGGTTTCGCCCCGGATCGGGGGCTACCGGCGAAACCCGTTCGGGTTGAGGTGACGTTTTCGCTGGGACGCGACATGCACCGGCGTGTCGGGCTTGTGCTCGAACAGGGGCTACAGCAGGCCCGACTGGGCGGCCTTGGTGATCAGCTCGATACGGTTGCGGGCGTTGAGCTTGCGCATCGCGTTGCGCAGGTAGCCGGTGACGGTGTGCCGGGTGAGGCCGAGCTGCTCGGCGATCTCCGGGTTGGTCCGTCCCGCGGCGGCGTGCCGGACCACGTCGTACTCGCGTTGCGTCAGCCCGGTGTCGTGCAGCCGGGCGCGCATCCGGGGCGCCGCCCGGGCGTCGACGCGCGGGTCGAAGATCGCGACCCCGCTCACCGCCTGGCGCACCGCCGCCACCAGGTCCGTCGCGCCGGCGTCCTTGAGCAGGCAGCCGTCGACACCGGCGTCGAGCGTCGCCTGGAGCGCCGCGTGGTCGCGGTAGGCCGTGAACACCACGATCCGCGCGTCGGGCGCGGCCTGGCGCAGCGGCGCGACGAGTTCGCTCGCCACCGCGTCCGGCAACCGCAGGTCCAGCAGGACGACGTGCGGCCGGGCCCGGGCGACCAGCCGCACCGCCGAGGCCGCGTCCGGCGCGCCGCCGACCACTCGGATCCCCGGATCGTCGCGCAGCAGCAGGCGAACGCCGTCGAGCACCACCGGGTGGTCGTCGACGACGACGAGGCGGATGTCCTCGCTCACGTCAGCGGGACCCGGATGCGCACGGTCAGCCCGCCGTCCTCGTTGGCCACCACCGACAGCGTGCCGCCGACCTCGCCGACCCGGTCGGCGGTGGCCCGCAGCCCGATGCCGTTGCCCTCCTGGCCCCGGCCGGGCCAGCCGCTGCCGTCGTCGGCGACCGAGACGGTGATCTCGTCGTCCAGTGCGATCGTGCTGATGAGCACCGAGCGGGCGTTGGCGTGCTTCTCCACGTTGAGCAGCGCCTCGCGGGCGGCCGCGAGCAGCACCCGGGTGCGGTGCGGCCCGCAGTCCGGCACCGCACCGACCTCGACCGACTGCGCCGTCGTGCCGGTGCGGCGCTGGAACGCCGCGCAATCCCGGGACAAGGCCTCGGCGAGGCCGCCGCCCGGTTCGCCGTTGTCCAGGGCGTGCACGGAGTCCCGGAAGGCGGACGCGGTCTCCGCGAGCTGGTTCTCCAGCGACACCAACCGGTCCAGCAGTTCGCTGCTGCCGCCTTCGGCGTGCGTCCGCAGGTCGCGCAGCTCCGCGCCCATCCGGAACAGCCGCGCTCCCACCGAATCGTGCAGCTCCGAGGCGATCCGGCGGCGTTCGGCCGCGGCCGCCGTCTCGCGCTGGCGCCGCGCGGCCGACGCCGTCTGCAGCGCCAGTCCCCCGCTGTTGGCGACGTGCACCGCGGCGTCGAGCTGCCTGCCGCCGAAGTCGGTGATCTCGCGCATCGCGGCGTAGACCACGCCGTGCACCTCGCCCGCCCGGACCATCGGCACCGCCAGCATGGTCTTGATGCCGTCGGCGGAGATCGGCCCGTCGAAGTCGTGGGTGATCAGCTCCGACGCGCAGTAGTCGTCGACCCACACCGGCCGCAGCTCGGCGAAGGCCAACCCGCCGAGCCCGAGGCCCATCGGAACGCGCAGGTCGTGCAGTCCGGTGGCGCAGGTGCCGTTCCACTGCCGCAGCACCAGCAGGCGGTCGGCCTCGACCGGCCCGGCCAGGCCGATGTGCGCGCCGCATTCGTCGCGCACCCGCTGCGCGAGCCCGCGCAGCGCGGCCGTGTCGTCGAGCAGGTGCAGCACCTGCGCGTGCTCGTCCAGCAGGTGCTCGAACCGAACGCCCTGTTCCGCCGCCCGCTCCACCTGCGCGCGCTGCCCTTGCGCCACCCGGCCCCCCGAACTTCCGTCCACTGTGCTCGCAGCGCGAAAGCCGACCGGGATTCCGCTGGCCGGCGGGCGGTTTCGCGCTCCGGCCACCCCCGGGGCGGCCGGAGCCCGATGCTACCCGGCAGCGTCCCGGACCGAGCCGCCGCGCGTCGATCACCGCAGGTCGAGGCTCAACTCGCCTTGTGCGGCTCAGCGCCGGTCGACACCATCGCGGCTAGCGCATGCGGTGAGGACCGCATCGCGGATCCGGGCATCAGCCGGGATCGCGCGGGGCGTCGGCGGGGACGAGCGCGGACAGCCACGGATGGGCTCCGCAGGTGGTCGCGATCGCGTCGGCGAGCCAGCGCCGCTGCGCCGCGCCGAGGCTCGGGAGCACCGCCGCGAAGTCGGACTCGTCCTTCGGGCGCGGGTTCGCCGCCTTGTAGAACAGCTGGATCTCGGGGGCCAGGAACGGGATGCCGTCCGCGGTCCGGCCGCCGATCCCGGCGATGGGCCGGCGGAGGTGTCGCGCTCGTCTCGACACCCACTCGTCGCCGGCCGATTCGTCCAGCATCACCTGGATCCGCCAGGGCGAATCCGCGTTCCGCCGGCACCAGATGTCGTGCACGCCCGCGGGCAGCCGCTCGTCGCGGCGCCAGGGCCGAAGCGTTCCGGGCGGGTCGGCCGCCCACCACTCCCAGCCCGCCAGGGCCTGCTGGACGGCGAGCTGGTCGCGGCGCAGCAGCAGCACGTCGATGTCGCCGTGCTCGCGCAGCCTGCGCCCCGCTGCGAGTTCGACCGCGTACCCGCCGGCCACCCACCAGGGCGCGGGCTGCCGCGCGAAGAGGCGTTGCACCTCGGCCGGTCCGGCCGGGTCCCACGGCGCGAGTTCTGGTGCCACGCGCCGATCCTCGCAAATGCCCGGAACGTCAGGGCTTGGCGGAATCGGTCCCGGGGTGCGGGGTGTCCCACCGGCCTCGGGTGAAGTCCGGGAAGTCGACCGCGGAGCTGCCGCCGGCGATCGACTCCGCGCTGAGCACGAACGGCGCGCTCCAGGTCGCCGAGTCGTAGACGTCGATGTCCGGCGGCAGCCCGAGGCGCATGGTCTGCGCGAGCCGGTAGAGCATCAGGTAGTCCATGCCGCCGTGCCCGCCCGGGCCCGGGCCGACGTCCTTCCACAGCCAGTGGTCGTGGCCCGCGTAGTCGTCCCAGTTCCCCCACTCGTGCGGATTTCCGGTCGGCTCCAGGTAGATCCGCGGCGGGTAGTCCTCGAACACGCCCTTGGTGCCCTGCAGCTGGTTGAGGCGGCTGTAGGGCCGGCCGTTGGACACGTCGTGCACGAGGTGGATGACGCGGCCCGCCTCGGTCTGGATCAGGCTCATGGTCGCGTCGCCCTTGACGTAGGGCTCCTGCCACGCCGGGTCGTCCGCGGGCAGGTGCTCCTGCCGGTAGGCGGCCAGCCCGAGCGCCGGGGTGCTCATGGAGGTGATCCGCGTCAGCCGGTCGCCGCGGTTGACGTCGAGGTACGCCGCGACCGGGCCGAGCCCGTGCGTCGGGTACAGGTCGCCGTTGACCTTGGTGTGCCACGCGCGGCGCCACTGCTTCGCGTAGTAGGTCTTGGAGAACAGCAGTTCCCGCAGGTCGTGGAGGTAAGCGCCGGCACCGTAGAGCAGGTCGCCGAACATGCCGTCGTGCGCCATCCGCAGTACGCGCAGCTCGTTCTGGCCGTAGCAGCAGTTCTCCAGCTGGATGCAGTGCCGCCGGGTCTGCTCGGAGGTGTCGACGAGTTCCCACAGCTCGGCGGTGGTCACGCCGGCCGGGCATTCCACGCCGACGTGCTTGCCGCCGCGCATCGCCGTGACCGCCATCGGCGTGTGCCATTCCCACGGGGTGGCGATGTAGACGAAGTCGACGTCGTCGCGGGCGCACAGGGCCTCGAAGTCGTGGTCCCCGCCGCCGTGCTTGGCCGGTTCCGGGCGCCCCGCGTCGACCACGGCCTTGGCGGCGCGGTTCACGGCATCGAGGTTCGCGTCGCACAGCGCGGTGATCGCGACGCCTTCGAGCTCCAGGAACAGCGGCAGCATGCTCGCGCCGCGGTTGCCCAGGCCGATGATCCCGACGCGGACGGTGTCGAGCGGCTCGAACGGCACGCCCATCATGGGATCTCCCTTGGCCTCGGGCCAGGCCTGCTGCGCGGCGGCGGATCCGGCCGCCAGGTCGGCGAGCCCGAGCCCGGCTCCGGCCACCGCACCGGTTCGCAGCAGGGTCCGCCGGGAAAGAGGAGTGCGGTCGGCCATCGGTCTCCTCCTGCATGAAAGTGCGTGATTAAAGAATGTTTCGCGCAGAATTGCACATCTGCCCTCGCGGCAGTACCGACGCACGGGCGGTTCGGCGATGATCCGTTCGGCTGCCCCGAAGCACCCGGGTCGCGACGGGCGTTGTAGTACTTTTCGTCGGGGCCGCGCGAAAGGAATGGCTGTGAACCGGCACGAACGGCTGAGCAAACTCCTGGACATCGTCGGCCGGCGCGAACGCGCCGACGTTGAGGAACTGGCCGCCGAGCTGGACGTTTCCGCCGCGACCATCCGCCGCGACCTCGACCACCTCGCGGACCAGCAGCTGCTCGCCCGCACCCGCGGCGGCGCGGTGGCCACCAACGTCGCCTACGACCTGCCGCTGCGGCACAAGGCCGCCCGGCACGCGCCGGAGAAGCAGCGGATCAGCGCGGCGGCGGCGCGGCTGGTCCAGCCCGGCATGGTGATCGGGCTCAACGGCGGCACCACCACGACCGAGGTCGCCCGCTGCCTGGCCACCCGGCCGGATCTCAGCGAGCGCGGCGATCCGGGGCTGACCGTGGTCACCAACGCCTTGAACATCGCCAACGAGCTGGTGGTCCGGCCGCACATCAAGATCGTGGTGACCGGCGGCGTCGCCCGGCAGCAGTCCTTCGAGCTCACCGGGCCGCTGGCCACGCACATCCTGCAGGAGATCACCCTCGACCTGCTGTTCCTGGGCGTCGACGCGATCGACAGCGAGCTCGGCGCCTACGCGCACCACGAGGGCGAGGCGAGCATCAACCGGCTGATGGCTTCGCGCGCGGCGCGCGTCGTCGTGGTCGCCGACAGCTCGAAGCTGGGGCGCCGCGCGTTCGCGCAGATCTGCGCGGGCGACGCGATCGACACGCTGATCACCAACTCCGGTGTCGACGAGGAGGTCCGGCAGGCCTTCGACGCGACCGGGACCAGGGTCCTGGTCGCCTGACTGATCAATGATGCTCGAATAGAGCATTGATCAATCACTTTCACGCACTTAGCCTGATGGCTGTTTCGTTCGCCGACGCCCTTCGGAGGAGCGCGCGATGGCGCAGTCGTTCGTGCAGGCCGAGATCACCAGCCAACCGGAGTGCTGGCGCCGGGCGGCCGCGCTGGCCGACTCGGTGCAGGACGCGTTGCCGCGGGCGGACGAGCTGGTCGCGGCGATCGGCTGCGGGACTTCGTGGTTCGTCGCGCAGTCCTTCGCGGCGCTCCGGGAGGCGTCCGGGCTGGGCGTGACCGACGCGTTCCCCGCGTCGGAGATGCCGGCCGGCCGCCGCTACGACCGGGCGCTGGCCATCACGCGCTCCGGCACGACGACGGAGGTCCGGCAGCTCCTGGCTTCGCTGCGTGGAAAAGTGCCCACCACGGTACTCACGGCGACGCCCGACGCTGTGCGCGACGTCGCCGACGAGGTCGTGGACCTGTCGTTCTGCGACGAGCGCTCGGTGGTGCAAACCCGGTTCGCCACCAGCACTCTCGCGCTGCTGCGCACGCATCTCGGGCAATCCCTGGCCGGCGCCGCCGACCAGGCCGAGGCCGTGCTCCGCGAGCCGCTGCCGAACCTGTTGGAGGCGAACCAGTTCACGTTCCTCGGCACGGGCTGGACGGTCGGGCTCGCGCACGAGGCGGCGCTGAAGTTCCGCGAGGCGACGGGGATCTGGGCCGAGTCCTACCCGGCGCTGGAGTACCGGCACGGGCCGATCAGCATCGCCGAACCGGGGCGCGTGACGTGGCTGCTCGGCGCGGCGCTGACGGACCTGGAAGCCGACGTGCGGCGCACCGGCGCGACGTTCGTCCGGCACGCCATCGACCCGATGGCGGATCTGGTCCGCGCCCAGCTGCTCGCCGTCCGGCTCGCGCGGCACCGCGGCCTCGACCCGGACGCGCCGCGGCACCTCAGCCGCTCCGTCGTGCTCGACCGCTGACGGCGGAGGCCCTGGCCGCCGTCGACCCCCGCAAGCACCTCGACGTCCTCGGAACCTGACCGCACCAAGGAGGGTGTCATGTCCGGAGCCTCCCCCTCGCTGGGCGCCGCCTCGGCAACGGCCCGGCGGATCGCGATCGCCGCCGCGACCATCGGCGTCATCTACGGCTACGACATCGGCAACGTCTCCGGCGCGCTGCTGTTCATCACCGAGGAGATGCGCCTGTCCCCCGCGCTGCAGGGCAGCGTGACCACGGTGCTGGTGGCGGGCAACATCGTCGGCGCGCTGCTCGCCGGGAAGCTGGCCACCGCGATCGGCCGGAAGCCGACGATGATCGTCGTGGTGCTCGGCTACGCGGTGTTCGCCGCCTGGTCCGGGCTGGTCTCCGACATCCTCTGGCTCGACGTCGCGCGGTTCTTCCTCGGCGTCAGCATCGGCTTGTCGCTGGTGGTGGCGCCGATCTTCCTCGCCGAATCCGCGCCCGCGGCGATCCGCGGCGCGCTGGTCGTCGGCTACCAGGTCGCCACCGTGGCCGGCATCCTCGCCGCCTACCTGGTCGACTGGAGCCTTGCCTCGTCGGGGAACTGGCGGCTGATGCTCGCCCTGTCCGCGGTCCCGTCCGTGCTGGTGGTCTTCCTGCTCGTGCGGCTGCCCGACACCGCGCGCTGGTACGTGCTCAAGGGCCGGCACGACGAGGCCGGCCGGACCCTGCGGCTGGTCGACCCGGGCGCCGACGCCGAGCGGGAGCTCGCCGAGATCCGCGCCGACATCTCGGCCCGGCACGGCGGCCGGTTCGGCGAGATGTTCCGCCGCCCCTACTCCGGCGCGACGATGTTCGTGCTGGTCCTCGGCTTCCTCGTGCAGATCACCGGGATCAACGCGATCACCTACTACAGCCCGATGATCTTCAAGCAGATGGGTTTCCAGGGCAACGCCACCGTGCTCGGGCTGCCCGCGATGGTGCAGGCGGCGGCGCTGCTGGCGACCATCGGATCGCTGTTCGTCGTGGACCGCGCCGGGCGGCGCCCGATCCTGCTCGGCGGCATCGCGGCGATGATGGCCGCCGGGGTCGCGATGATCCTGGTGTTCGCCACCGGATCGCTGGGCGGCGGCGGATCGTGGTGGGGTTTCGCGGCGATCCTGGTGTTCACCGCCGGGTTCAACTTCGGTTTCGGTTCGCTGGTCTGGGTGTTCGCCTCGGAGAGCTTCCCCGCGCGGCTGCGCGCCTTCGGCGCGTCGCTGATGCTGACCGCGGACCTGGTGGCGAACCTGATCGTCGCCCAGTTCTTCCTGCCGCTGATGGACGGCCTCGGCGGTGCCACCACGTTCGCGATCTTCGTGCTGCTCGCGGCGATCGCCTGGGCGTTCGTGTTCCGGTTCGCGCCCGAGACCAAGGGCCGGTCCCTGGAGAGCATCCGCGCCTACTGGGAGAACGGCGCCCGCTGGCCCGCCGACCCCGCACCGCACCGCGGCGACTAGCCGGAGCCCGGCGCAACGACGTCCGAGGTCTCGGCCCGAGGGTGTTTTTGCGTTGCCTTCAACGGTTCTGCGGTCGTTCCTGTTCCCGAGCGGCCGGGTTCGGTTTAATGATCGAGTGTCGCGAAAAGGAGCGTTGGGACGCATCGCGTTGTGGGCCGCGCTGGTACTCGGACTCACGATCATGTGGGTTCAGTACGGCGCTGCCGTCGCGACGACCCTACTGACCATCGTTTCCGGCGCGGCTGCAGTGGCGCAGGCCGTTGCCGCCTGGCGGTTGCGCTCGAAACTGATGGAGCCGAGCACACCGGAACAGGTGGACCGCGCCGCCGAGGCGTTGGCCTGGGAAGTGCGCACGCAGCGGGAGGCCGAGGCCGACCAGCGACTGCTCGAGGATGCGGGATCCCTGCCGGTCCGATGGCAGGCCAGGGGCGGCGTGGATGCGGGAGACCTGGCTCAGCTCATCGCTTCCTACGCCGACGATCCGCGCCGCCTCGTAGTGATCGGCGAGCCGGGCGCCGGGAAGACGGCCTTGTGCCTGTTGCTGACCCTGGAACTGTTGCGCCGGCCCGCGCCGCCCCAGGTACCCGTGCCGCTCCAGATCTCCTCGTGGGATCCGTCGGAGAACCTGCACGCCTGGCTGATCCGCAACATCCTCGACGACTACCCGTTCCTCGGCAACGAGGCGCGCTTTGGCACCACTGCCGTGCGGGATCTGCTTGCGCAGCACCGAATCCTGCCGGTGCTCGACGGTCTTGACGAAATGGCCCCCAGTGACCGGGCCACCGCGTTGCGGGCCATCGAGTTGGACGCGCGCAACGCCGAGCCGGTTGTGCTGACCTGCCGCAGCGACGAGTTCCACTCGGCGAACACGACCGGGATCGTGCGCGATGCGTTGGTAGTGCAGCTTTTGCCGATAGCCGCTGAGACCGCTGCCGGCTACCTGCTCGAAGCAGCACCCGATGCCGGCATCGATCGCTGGGATCCCGTGTTGGCCGAACTCACCGAGGGGCACGACGAGCCGATCGTCGAGGCACTGCGCACCCCGCTGATGCTCTTCCTGGCCCGAACCGCGTACGCCCATCCCGGCACCGATCCTGCGGAACTGCTCGCACTTCCCGACGCGCGCCAAATCGAAGAACGCCTGCTGGATGTGTTCACCCAACACGCTTTCGCGACGCGGCCGCCCTCTCCGCTGTCAAACCCCGCGCACCCGGCACGACGTTGGGATCCAGCGAAAGCAGAGCGGTGGCTGGTTTTCCTCGCCCGCGGCGGCGGACGAGAGATCGCCTGGTGGCGCCTCCACGAGCTGGTGCCGAAACCGGTGTGGCCCAGCGCAGGCGCGTTGACCGGCGGCTCGTCGTGCACGTTGTTGGGCTGGTTGTTCTTCGGGCTGTTCGGCCGCCCTGGCTTCGGGGCATTGCTCGGGCTCGCGGTCGGCGTGATCTGCGGGTTCGGGCTGAGCTTCGTCCGACCGGAGAATCCTCGGCGGTTCGTACCGCGGCCACTGCGCCGGCGCGAACTCGCTCGCGACCTCGGGTTCGGTGTGGTCGGCGCGCTGGTCGGCGGGATCGTCGTCGGTGTGCTCTGGGGCGCTGGTTTCGGGGTGGTGATCGGGTTGGTCTTCGGGCTCGCATTCGGCCTGGTCCGCCGGTTCACCGAGCCGACCGAGTCGCGCGAGGCGGTCACCCCGGCCCGAACGCTGCGCGACGACGAACTCGCGGTGCTCTACGCAGCGGGGCTCGGTGCCGTGGTCGGAGCCCTGGTCGGGGCGTTGATGGGCGGCGTTTTCGGCGCGGCCGACCGAGGACTGATCACCCCGATCGACGACCCCGCGCTCGTCGGCCTGGTCGGCGCGGCGGTCGGCGGATTGATCGGTGCCTGCGGGCTCGGTCTCGTCATGCAGTCCACGAGTGCTTGCGGCGCTTTCCTCGTCGTCCGGCTCTGGCTGGCGCTGCGCGGCCGAACGCCGCTGCGGCTCATGTCCTTCCTCGCGGACGCTCATCGACTCGGCGTGCTGCGTCAGGTCGGTCCGCACTACCAGTTTCGGCACGCGGTGTTGCAGGATCGGCTGGCCGCGCGACCGGCCCGCCCAACAGCCAGCCAGCCAGCCAGCCAGCCAGTAGGTGAGACTGCCTGAGGGCAGCATTTCGCAACGCAGGCCCGCGCAACCACATAGCCGCCGCCACCCCACCGGTCGGCGGCAGCGGCACGGACAGGTCCGGGCGCAGCGGCCCCTGCTCGGAGAAAACGCCGCCGTGCACGAGATCCACCACCCTCCGGTCGACGTCACCTGTCAGCCCCCGGTTCGTCGTACCCGCACCCACTTTCGAGCCAGGGATGCCAGCATTCTCGCCGGAGTCCCCGCGGCGAGCCGGCTCGGCCAACGGCGTCGTAGGAAAGATCCCCACAAACCGACGTAGATGACACCGCAAAGCGGTTGGGACCGGCCGTAGAAGTCGCACAGCGCGGGACGCAGCCTTCGCAGCCGTCGACAAATGTGGGCGAGTGACAACTCTCCTCTCGTCGCCGAGGTGGTGATCCCGATCTTCCGGTCGGCCGCGACGTCCACGTAGTCGTCGAGGAATTGCAGTGTCCCGCCCAGTTCCCGCACGAGTTCCAGTTCCCGGATTCCCATCGCCGGCCGCTGCAACGCGAATATCACCACCATCGCGTGTCCGCCCTTGGCCCGCGTGATCTCCGCCAGGACCGACGACGGGATCGTGGAGTCACGCTGGCGCTGCGACCTGACCTGCGCTTCGTGCAATGCGGCCAGCGCGAAGTTGATGGGATCGTCGCGACTCCGGCCGAGCCGCCGTTCCAACTCCAGGTACAGGGCGAACAACAGCCGTTCGATGGGGTTGGCCGGCGCGAACGCGCCACCGCCGAACAGCGTCGAAAGCCGCTCGAACAGATCGTCGCCGCCGCCGTGCTCGTCGACGAGGTCGTCGTACACCCTGGCGACCGCGCCGCCGAGCACTGCGAGATCCGCGCGAAAGGGCACATTCGCGATGGCCGCGTAGCCGGAGACCAGGAAGCACAGCTTGGCGCACACCTCGCACATCGAACTGTCCAGGTACCGGCGAGGGCCCGAACGGCCCAGCGTCGACTCGACGATCGGGGCGACCACTCGCTCGTATGTGGCCACGTACTCGACGGCACGGCGCCCAATCGACGGCACGGCACCGGCGAGTTCGACCGACCGCCCGAGAGCGAGAAGATCCCGCCACAGTCCGCTGTCCATGCGTCGATTCGAGTAGTCGACGCAAGCGAAGTCGAGACGCCACAACGGTATCAGGAGTGGTTGCAGAATGGCTTGTGTGGCGGTGCGGGTGGCGGAACCTCAGCGTCCGCCTGGACTGCGGGAGCCGTGACTTATTGATGCGTAACTCAAATGTGGCGTGTTCGTTGGTTATGGTGTGAGGGTGGCGGTGACTAACGCTCGGCAGCTTTCCCCGGCGTCGCAAGAGG